>JBLMZM010000099.1:0-33843 GCA_050258815.1 Ignavibacteriales bacterium | reverse complement strand
AGAAAACTCGTGTTCATCAAATGAGGCCTGAAAGACGTTATTTACGTTCTATTCCCCTTTGCGGGAGGGGAATAGAACCTTAAACTTTTGATCAGCTCATCTCCAGCATGCGTTCAATAGGCTTTAATGCCCTCAGGCGCAGAGACTCTTCCATTTCAATGCGGGGGTATGTATTCTTCATACAAAGATACAGTTTCTCCATCGTATTTTTTTTCATGTACGGACAGTTGTTGCAGGCGCATGAATTTTCAGGAGGAGCCGGAATATATAGTTTCCCCGGAGCGTGCTTCTCCATCTGGTGAATTATGCCGGGTTCAGTGGCTACAATAAAAGAAGCAGCCGGGTCCTCCTGCACATACTGCAGAAGTTTGCTCGTTGAACCGATATAATCGGCATATCTTAAGATATGTTCCTCACATTCAGGATGAGCGATTATTTTAGCATCGGGATATTTTACCTTGAGGTCAATTATTTTCTTTTCGCTGAAGGTTTCGTGAACAATACAGCTGCCATTCCAGAGCAGCATATCCCTGCCTGTCTTTTTTGCCAGATACCGCCCCAGATTTCTGTCAGGCGAAAAGAGTATTGGCTTGTCGGCCGGTATCTGGTTAATGATTTTTTCTGCGTTGCTGGAGGTGCAGATTATATCGCTGAGTGCTTTGACCTCGGCAGTGCAGTTTATATATGTAATTGCCGTATGATCCGGGTGTTCTTCACGGAATTTCCTGAACTGGGGGGCAGGACAGCTGTCGGCCAGTGAACATCCCGCTTCCAGGTCCGGAAGGAGCACCAGTTTATCCGGATTCAGAATTTTGGCTGTTTCGGCCATAAAATGGACGCCTGCAAAAACAATGACGTCGGCATTCGTTGATTTAGCCCTGCGGGCCAGTTCCAGACTGTCCCCGATAAAATCGGCCATATCCTGGATTTCAGATTCCTGATAGTAATGGGCCAGAATTACCGCATTCATTTCGGATTTAAGTCTTAGTATTTCTTCTTCTAGATCTATATCTACACCGGGAAGTTCATTTATCATGGTTAAACCTGTCTTCTTTTTTTCTTTGTCAAAAAATAACTGATTTCCGCACAAAAATATATGTACAAAATCGGCAGCTTTAGTAAGGTAAAATTAAATTATTTTACCTTAACTTAAAAAATAAAACATTATTTCAATTTCTTCCAGAATGAATTAAAAAATGCCGGAAATATTACAAACCTTAAAATTCGGCAAAACCAATATTCCTATGTTCAGGAATAAAGAAAAATCGAATTTCATAAAATGGGAATTTATAGATAAGGATCATCTACTTTCCTTGAAAAAAGGACAATAAATTTATGGCATATACTTTGTAATATATAGAGCACTGCTGTGAAGCAGTGGAAGAATAAACATAGTTTCTCATCCCTCCTTTAAATGACAAACTATCTGCCGTGGTTGTGCCCTCTTCCACGGCAGTTCTATTTTAAATAGAACTTTTTATTTCGGTCAAATACTCAACATCCTATAGAAACGTCAATATTTTAGCAAAATAAAAGAAAAACCCGGCAGGTGTACCCTGAAAATATCCGGTAAAAACTGCCTTTCACATGTATCCACTCTATATAAATTCCCTGTTTCCTCAAAAAAAACATCTAAATCTACGAACCATAAACATGCCCGATTTGTTCCCATTTATGTAAAGATTTTGGATAATATTAGCCAATGTTTTATTATTATGCTCCACTTCCAGGATTCAGTTGGTTAATATCAATTTAAATTATTAAAATATAATATTTAGCTCATGTTATGCCGATCCGGCTTTTCCGGATTTTGCAGGCATTGATAAGCCTTTGAATTTTCTCCGGTAAGGTAAACAGGAAAGATTATGGAAAGCTATCTATCTCTAAGGGTCGAAAGTGTTATTCAGGAGACTCATGAGGCAAAGACTTTTATTTTTCACGAGGTTGAGGGCAGGGAAATAAATTTTCTTCCAGGCCAGTTCCTGACCTTCTGCTACGTAATAAATGGGGAAGAGGTAAGGCGCAGCTATTCAATTTGCACGGCTCCCTTTGAAAAGCCTCGTCTCGGCATTACCGTCAAAATGACTGCTGAGGGGCACGTAACCAACTATTTTGTTGAAACTGTAAAAGAGGGTGACGTATTAAAGGCCTTTCCCCCTTTAGGCAGGTTTATAGTTGAACCCTCACCGGATAAAAGCAGGGAGCTTGTGCTTGCCGGAGCAGGCAGCGGTATAGCACCGCTTATGTCCATATTAAAGTCAACCCTTTACATTGAATCTGAAAGCAGGGTAACGCTGCTTTATGGCAACAGGAAGGAGGATACCATCATATTCCGAAGCGAGCTTGAAGATCTGGAGAAGTTTTATAAAGGCAGGTTCAAAGTTATTCATTCCCTGAGTCAGCCGGGCCCCGGGTGGGAGGGTATAAAAGGGCGCATCACAAAGGAATTCTTTCTTGCCTGGATGAAAGGCGCGGCACCATCGGCCGGAACAGAATATTATATCTGCGGCCCCAATGGTATGATAATAGGAATTCTCAGTGCCCTGGCAGCCGAAGGAATTGATCCGGTAAAAATACACACTGAGTATTTTGCGATTACAATTAAGGAAAATGAGGACGTTGAGGAATCTGAAATAAAGGAAAGGAAGGTTACAATAATATTCGGGGGACAAGAGCATGTTGTTACTGTTAAGCCTGAGGACAGCATTCTGGAATCTGCTCTCGCACAGGGTGTGGAACTGCCCAACTCCTGTCGTATTGGCCAGTGTTCCAGCTGCCGGGCAAAGTTAATTTCGGGGAAAATAAACCTCGTTGAACAGACTGCACTGACGCAGGAGGAAATAGCACAGGGATACTGTCTAACGTGTGTTGGCTTTCCCTTAAGCGACGATATTGTCATCGATTATGACGCCACTTCACCTTTTGGCCAGGCATAAACTAACAACAGTCAATCCGGGTTATTCGGCCGAATAGATCACATTCCCGTCAAAAACAGTCATTTCCACCCTTACGTCCCTGATCTTAACAGGGTCAATAGTCAGGATATCGTCGCTTAGAACCACCATGTCGGCCAGCTTGCCCGCTTCGATGCTGCCTTTGATTTTTTCCTCAAAAGAAGCATACGCATTATTAATAGTGTAGCACTTTATTGCGTCTTCAACCGAAAGTTTTTGCTCAGGGATCCATCCATCAGGATTCTTTTCATCCAGCGTTCTTCTGGTGACTGCGGCATAAATTCCCATTATTGCATTTAGTGGTGCAACGCTCCAGTCGCTGCCGAAACAGAGTTTTACACCAGCATTCATGAATGATTTAAACGGGTAAGCATCTTTCAGTCTTGCCGGGCCAATTCTCTTCCCTGCCCAGACGCCGTCGTCGATCAGGTGGTAAGGCTGTACAGACGCTATAACGCCATAATCGGCAAAACGTTTTACGTCGCTCTGAATTACGTGCTGAGCGTGCTCAATTCTAAAGCGCCTGTCCCAGGCGGGATTAGCCTTTACGATCTCTCCAAACATGTCGAGCATGAGGCTGTTGGCGCTGTCACCAATTGCATGAATGCACAGCTGAAGGCGTGCCCTGTCGGCTTCCATAGCCCATTTTTTCAGTCTTCCGTCACTGACGATATCCATTGCAAGTCCGCACGTGGAAGAATCCTGATAATATGGTTCAAAGAACAGGGCGGTACTGCTTCCCAGTGATCCGTCGGCAAATGCTTTAAGTGAACCAATTTTTATTTTATCGCTCCCGAAATTATACTGCAGTCCGCTGTTAATCAGGTTTTCGCAATCTGCAATGGGTAGTCTGGTATAGATGCGGCACGACAGCCTGCCCTCGCGTTCAAAGGCCTGGTACATCTTCAGGTCATTGGGATAGGTGATATCCTGCACCGAGGTAAAACCATGGATCCTGGCTTCCTTCAGTGCGGCCAAAAGTGCCTCTTCATATTCCTTTTCATTAGGCTGGGGCATTACTGAATAAACGAGCGACATTGCATTATCCTTGAGTATTCCGGTGGGTTCTCCTGTTGCGGGGTCCCTTACAATAAGTCCTCCCTCCGGATCCTGTGTATATCTTGTAATTCCGGCCAGCTTAAGCGCATAGGAATTGGCAAGACCCATATGTCCGTCGAATCTGGAGACGAATACGGGAGTGCCGGGCGTAAAACCATCAATCCATTCCTTTTGAGGCAGGTCATTTACTTCCCATGCCTCATGGTCCCAGTCACCACCCGTGATCCAGCGGCCTTCGTACTTTGCCACATATTTCTTCAGTATGTCCTTAAATTCAGAGGTGGATCTGGCATTTCTCAGATTAACCCCAAGCAGGTAAAAACCACCGTTCATGAAATGAACATGGTTATCAATAAAGCCTGGCAGCATCAGTCTGCCCTTCAGGTCAATTACCTCGGCATCAGGAGTTAATAATTTCTTAGCTTCATGTGATGTGCCGGCAAAGATGATTCTGTTGCCATCGGTCACTACGGCTTCAGCCAGCGGCTGAGAGGGATTAACGGTATAAACCTTTCCGTTAATAAATGCTTTGCGGGTCTGTTGGGAAACACCTATGGTATGCATAATGGTTAGAATTAAGATTATTGATAAAAATAATGTTTTCATGTTTCTGCCGGTTTTTATTTAATATGGATAATTTTCCGGCATCAAAAGACCTTTTTGAAATGCAAGACGGCGGGCTTGTAGATCCAATCCCTAAAGGGCGGATAAAAGGCTCAGCTTCATCTTGCATTTTATACTGTCTATTTATTCCGGAACAAATATACGGGATTCGGATAAAATGGAAATCAGGCTCCGGCTTTGGCTTCTTACTGCACAGCAGAATGCCAAAAACGGATCAAATCAGTTTTCAAAATAAAACCGGTCTTGTGTAGTCTAGTTTAGTTCTGACTGCTTTCAGCAGCCTTATTCTTAAGAGCTATTTTAGCTTCCTGCCTTTTCTCATTCCTCTCAAGGATTGTAGGCAGGTATTTATTCATCAGTTCGGAAATTTCACTGTCACTTATTTTTAAGGCGTCAGGATTTTCAAGTAAATTTTTCCATGGTTTTCTTTTGCCAAATCGATATTCATCGAAGACAATCAGCGGTGTACCCTGTGCCAGCAGGCCTCCATCATCTGAGAGCATCCATTGTTCGGCCCAATAGTAGAACCACCTTGCATCGTTCTCAAGCAGGCGTACACAGGCATGACTTGCAGGATAACCGGGCATGGAGAACTGGTGAAGAGCTACGCCTTCCTTATTATAAAAGTTAAAATAATAGGGAAGTATCCAGGAACTGTCTATCGTGCTTGTAGTTTTTCTTGACTTCCAGTTCATATTAAAGAGGCCTTCGGGAGTAGGTTTGCTCTTTCTGCCCGTGCTTGTGGGACCCCATTTGACCAGTACTCCGTTCTCATAGGCCGCAAATGCCTGAATGCGGCGCGAGATCAGTATCAGTTTGGGAACCGAACGTACGGCCTGGATCTCATAAGGGAATGGGGAATAGGATATTATATTAGTAATTGTATCAGGAATAACCAGTGTGTCAGTCCTCCTGATATTGCTTTCATCGAGTCTGTTGAGTGCCAGTATCAGTTTCCCACCCTCAGTACCGTATTTCTTGTAGAGCTCCGACAGAGCCTTCGTACCCTTTACCGGATAAGCTGAATAACGGACGGGCCTTGGCAGCACATACTTATAAACAGTATCCTTTGCAGTGCTGGTGTTTGCGGAATTTACCGTTATGGAATCTCTTCTTGCCATTTCCCGCGATTGGTCCTGGGAGTTGGCCACGTTCTTCGGATTTTCCGAACAATTTATCGTAGAAGCTGTAATAATTAAAATCAGCAGACCATAAAAGTTAAGCAGGAAAGCACGGAGATTAAATTTAATCATAGTAATAATTCTTTAATTTTCTTTAAAAAGTGATTCTGGCCGTCTGACTGCGCATATTTCCCGAAACAGTCAACAATTCAACCACAAATCTAAAGCTAAACTTTTAAAAAGAAAAATGATAAATAAGGGGTATAACTTATTTTATTTCCGTGCTTTCCCTCAAAAATTGCGGAAATATCCTAAAGGATATCTCTCGATTCAAGCTCACTCACCAGTTGTTCAAAATTTTTGAACTGAATGGCGTCCCAGCCCATTTTTTTTGCTCCTTCCACGTATTCCAGGACGTCATCAATAAACAGGTGCTCTTCTGCCGAAGCCCTGGTAAAGCCTTCTACTGCTTTGTATATCTCAGGCTCTGGTTTTACGGCCTTTGCTTCGTGCGATAAAACCAGTTTGTCAAAATGCTTCAAAAAGTCGTACTGCTTATAGCCATACTCCCTGTGAATACCGTTTGTGTTGGAAAGCAGCACAAGTTTGTATTTCTTTTTTAGCTCGGGCAAAAGAGCGGCCACGTTTTCATTTACTGTAAAAATTTCCGAATAATACTTACAGAAGGTCAATCCATCAATGCTTCTGTCGCAGGACTCCAGCATCTTGTCAATAAATACCTCATCACTTATTTCTCCGCGTTCAAAGCTCCTGTGCAGTGCATAATTATTCCTGTAATAATGCATGAATTTTTCACCCAGGCCCTTTTTTACATTTTCCAGGCGGCTAAACATAATGTTGTAGTCAAAAGGTATAAGAACATTACCAAGATCAAAAACTATAACTGAATACTTTCTTCTTGCCATAATTTAATACCACATAATTAGTTTACTGTTTCCGGGCTTCAAACAGGTTGTCTTTTAAGCCCGTATTGATTTTAATTGAAGTAACCTGCATATCCATTTTCTGGTTCCCAAGCGTCTGCTGAAGCTTAAATGGATACTTTACGCCATTTACTTCCTTATAATTGTCAAAATCTATTGTTTGTGTTGCCTGTCCCATTGGTGCAGTAATACTTTTGATCTGCCTGAGTTTCAGTCCGCTTGAGGTATCATAGTACTCAGTCCATGTTTTACCCTTTGAAGACTGCATTCTGAGCTTGTAAGCGTCCCTGCCGTTGATCTTTTCAACGCCCTCGAGCTGTGCAGTAATGCCATATTTCTGGAGGTCAAGTATAGAATTCAGATTGGCCTCAAGCTTCAGGTCCTCCAGGTTTGCGCCCGTAATTTCCTGTTTCCCCATGGGAGAGATATTAAAGGCCTGTTTACCGTTAAAAACTATTTTTTGTTCCGTACCTCCGGCATTGATTTCCTGGCGCAGTTCATTCGGCTGTTTCTGGTAGATTGTAATATTTACATTTACTCCCTGGACTTTCCCTGTCATTTCGGTAACGCGGTCTGTTACCTTCTGAAGGTTTTCCCTGCCGCCAAGAGCATCTATGTATTTTTCCAGTACAGACTGTGCATTAACTCCTGCCGGAAGGTTCTCTGTCGAAGGGTTGTTCAGTTCTGCGTAAATGTCATAAAAATTCACGCTGTCTGAGGGGCTGAATTTCTTCAGCTTACCTGCAATTTCAGAGGCATTACCCACGGCAATGATGTAGGCATTTTCGGGATGGATATACTTTTTAGCCATGGACATCACTTCATCTGAGGATACCTCGGCAACATGCTTCAGATAATCGGCATAATAATTCCTGGGAAGCTTGTATCTTTCAATATTTATAGCAAAGCGGGCGATAGTTTCGGGTTTCTCCAGTGCAATTGCAAAATTGCCGCTGGTATAGTTTTTTGCCTGCTGCAGTTCTTTGTCATCGGTTTTTTCATCCCTTATTCTTTTCATTTCGTAAAGGATCTGAGTAACGGCACTGTCGGTAACCGCATTCTTGACGTCGGCATATGCGGTAAAGCTTCCAACCAGTTTATCCGAAGCAATCCTGGAATAAGCACCATAAGTATAGGCGTGTTTTTCCCTGAGATTCTTAAAGAGGCGGAATACCCCGCCGCCCAGTATTGTATTTGTAACACTTGCTTTAACTGCATCCTCACTTCCCGTCTTAAGGTCAACCGGGTAGCCTATCCTGAGTGAAGATTGCACTGAATTGGGCCTGTCCACAATTGCAACTTTCGTAACTGCAGGCGGCTGAGGCTGAGGATAGGTAAAATGCCTGACTTCACCTTTTTGCCAGCTTCCGAAATATGTTTTAATGAGCGGTTCTATTTCTTTTTGTGTTACATCACCCACCACCGCCAGGTAAGATATATTAGGCTTGAAAAATGAACTATAGTAGTTTGAGCACATATCAAGAGTGATATTACCTACGGTTTCTTCAGTTTCGAACTCGGAATATGGGTGGTCCTTGCCGTAATATAAGGCCTGTACGAGTCTGCCAGCGATCGTGCCCGGTTCATCCTTTGAGGCAGCAAGTCCGGAAAGTGTCTGAGTCTTGATTTTATCCAGTTCTTCCTGTCTGAAGGCCGGGTTAACTACTACGTCTGACATGATTTCAAGGAGTTTAGTCATGTGCTTTTTCAGGGAGGAGGCTACTACACCCGTAGATGAGGTACTTAGTGAAGCCCCGATAAAATCTATCTCCTCGTCAATCTGATCCTTTGTCCTGGTTTTTGTACCGGTCCTTAAAAGCTGTCCCGCCATGTCAATATACCCTGTGTTTTTGCCTTCAAGTATCGGATCCCTGTCGACTTCTAGCGTAAATGAAACAACGGGCAGCTTATGGTTTTCGACAACGAAGACCTTTAATCCGTTCGGCAGCTCAAAACTAGCGTAATCAGACAGCTTTATCTCCGGAGCGGGACCCGGAGGAGGAGGGGTGCTTCTGTCGAGCTGGGCCATAATGGGGGAAGTTATTAATAAAAATAACATCAATATCTTAATGTGCTTTCTCATTTTATTTTCCCTCCTTGCTCTGCTGAATAGGTTTTGGCAGATAGTAAAGCATTGTTTCGTTTTTTGCCGTCAGGTATTCATTTGCCACCCTTTGTATATCCTCTCTGGTGACCTTCCTGTATCTTTCCAGTTCCGTATTTATGAGATTCGTATTTCCCGAATAGAAGAGGTAATAATCGGCCAGGCTGGTTGCGATTCCCAGGTCGGTATCCTTGCTTTTTACAAAGTCGTTTTCTATCTGGTTGCGCAGCTTCTCAAATTCGTTTTCGCTGATTAAGGTAGTCTGTACCTTGCTTATTTCATCATCAATTGATTTATTAAGCTCGTTTACCTTAACTCCCATGTTTGCGAAAGAATATACCAGGAAGAGTCCCGGATTCTCCAGAGAGAATGGGAATGAGCCCACGTCAAGGGCCTTCTGCTGTTTATCCACGAGCTCCTTATAGAGGCGTGAACTCTGTCCGGATGAAAGCAGAGTGGTAAGCATATCGATGGCATAATAATCATCTGTACCCCGGGCAGGGATGTGGAAGGCTTTTATTACTGCCGGAAGCTGTATATTGTCGTATACCGTATCCACCGCTTCTGAGGTCTGGGCGGGTTCAACCGCATCCGGGCGGAAAATATTTTGTGTGCCTTTGGGGATATCGCCGAAATATTTTTTCACAAGGTCCTTCATCTTTCCGGAATCAAAATCACCCGAAATTGACAATACGGCATTGTTTGGCACGTAAAACGTCTTGTAAAAATTCATAAATTCCTGCAGGCTCGCCCTGTCAATATATTGTACGGAGCCGATGGGCACCCACCGGTAAGGGTGTACCTTGTAAGCATGTGAGAAAGTCTGTTCAAGTATGGATCCGTAAGGACGGTTTTCAAGAGTTTGCTTGCGTTCTTCCTTTACCACTCCTCGCTGGGTTTCAACCCCAATGCTGTCAACCTTAAGGTGCAGCATCCTTTCGGATTCAAGCCACAGGCCCAGTTCAATCTGATTCGAAGGGAGCACTTCATAGAATACGGTCTGATCAAATGAAGTATAAGCGTTTAATTCACCGCCGGCGTTCTGTACGTACTGGAAATACTCACCGCGCTTGATATTTGGAGAGCCTTCAAACATGAGGTGCTCGAAAAAATGTGCAAATCCTGTACGGTCGGGTTTTTCATTCTTGGAACCCACGTGGTAGGTTACTGTAATTGCTATTATCGGGGTGCTGTTGTTCTGCTGCAGAATTACGTGCAGACCATTATCCAGGTTGTACTCGTTGAATTCGATTTTCCTGTCCTGTGCACTCAGGCAGGAGCAGCAGGTTACAACCACAAAAACCAGCATAAGTCTTTTTATCATATGCCCTCTTATCTATTAGACTTGTTTAAGTATCATTGTCCTAAAACACCAGCCTCCCCGGATAGGGTTAAAACAGTCCCCGGTGTTTTACGAAACAATATTTTCTGTCATTTTATTCTTGTATTATAGCAATAATGGAATTTCAAAACAACGAAAATATGGTTAAAGAAGCTATTTAACACATAGCCGGTTTGTTCCGATAATAGGTACAAACCGCCTGGGAATATATTTTTATTATATATACAATCACAGGAAGATTTATTATATTTCGGCGGTCACAAGTTAAATCATTCAAAAAAAATAAGTTAATGCGATGGGTAATAGTAATCTCGGTTCCGATGAAAAGGATCAAAAAAGAGCAAAAACAGAAGCTGCCCTGAACGGCATAAAAAATCTGCCGCTTATTCCTAAAGTAATGTTTGAAGTCACAAAATTCCTGCAGGAACCAGCACCAACAACGAGCGGACTTGCCAAGCTGATAGGCAAGGATCAGGGATTGACGACAAAAATTCTGTCGGTAGCAAATTCACCTTTGTATGGATTACAAAGAAAGGTGACATCCCTCGAATTTGCAATTATTGTGCTGGGCTTTAAGGAAATCAGGGACGTTGTAACTGCAATTTCCCTTGCTGAAGCCATAAATGTAGCTTCTGACAGGTATTTCAACCAGGTTGATTTCTGGGTACACTCAATGGTAGTGGGTTCTGCAGCAAAGGGAATATCCCAGAATCTGGGATTTATGGATATTGCAAGTGATGCTTTTGTTGCCGGAATGCTTCACGAGCTCGGTATACAGCTGCTGCACAAATTTATGCACCCGCAGTTCGTGGAAATTTGCCAGAAGGTGCAGACTGAAGGAATATGTTTTCTGGAAGCAGAGTCAGAAGTACTTGGTATGACTCATCAGGACGTGGGTCGTTTTCTGGCAGAAAAATGGAACCTTCCCGTTATGTTGTGCGATACTTTGAAATACCATCATTCCCCGGGCAAAACAGCCAAGGGTAACCTGCTTGCTTCACTGGTGCACCTGGCCGACTTTATGACACAGAAACTGCAGGTTGCAAATGTGTACTGGGATAATAATATGGAACTGGATAAAGAAATAATTAATACGCTCCAGTTCAATTCTGAAGAGCACCTGGAAAAGTTTATACAGGATTACAGGGACCTGTTTACAGAGACAACATTTTCCGTAAGGATCTAGTTTTATTAGAAGTTCTGACCCAATAAACTGACAATTATTATATTGAATGCGAGTCCTTAGTCCCGGCGGGCCTGACTTTCAGGCGCGGGGGGACTAAGGACTTTTACATTCAGACTTTCCTCTGAAGATCAGAACCTGCGGAATGCAAAATGCACGCCCACACGCATAATGACTCCCGATGAATTCAGCGCTGAGAACTGGTTAAACCCTTCTTCTTTTTCAAAATCGGCTGAATTATGCATGACTTCCAGCAGCAGGTCGGTATTGGGACCTATGTTATATAAAATTCCGCCGCCCAGCTGCCAGACGACTCCGTGATAAGTAAGCGAATTTTCATCAGGCCTTTCCGAGTAGTTATTATATGTGGAATAAGATACGTGTGTTATTCCGTAGCCTATTCCGGCTACTACGTATGGATAAACAGGACTCTTCTGCATAGGGAATTCCACCCTGATTTTGCCGGTAAGAGGGAAATGCCAGGCTACCCACTCGCTCATCCGCTGCCCCGACCGGATCTTGACGCCGAGTTTTTCGCTGCTGCTCAGGTATGATTCATTTGTTATATCCTTGTAGTACAGGTCCGCGCCGATCATAAATGTTATATGGTCATCAATTATAGTCCCGTAGTCTGCCCCGTATATTATGCCCGTCTTCAGGTCATAAGGTGTATAGACCCCAAGCTTGAACGAAAGACTTCGAAGCTGTGCAAACGAAATAACCGGTAAAGCCAGCAGTATTAATAAAATCTTAAATCTCATCTTCCTGTCCTTTTGTTAGCATTAAATAGCAGAGATCCAAGGATTATGCCAGCGAAAAACCCGCCAAAACCCTTTGTTTTAAGGCTTTACAGTGTTTCGCGTGTAGCTAATTAAGTACAATACTGGATAGATTATAATACTCTTATTACTCTATATTCTACTACGATATTTTCCAGGGGCAGGTGAATGAACGGCATAAATGCGGTAAAGTATCAGTGAAAGCAATTAAAAATTGAGAGCCAGTCCGGAGCAAGGGTTCAGGAAGCAGAAGCTGAAGGCCGGAGGCGCACTTTGCGGAGAACTTGACTATACTTATATAAAGTAGTAACTTTAATTTAAGGCAATACTGCAGGAATATATTTGTCAGTTCCTTTTTCGGGAATCAAAAATCCATTTCGACCGAATTTAATTATTGATTTTTTTTAAATCTAAACATATTTTGCTGTTAAGCAAATGTATTTTTTCCGTATTAATGCGGTATAATAAAAAGGGGGGCATGGGCAATAGTCTGCTTTCCGCACTAATTAATAAATCAAACAAAAAAAAGAGAAGGCTATGAAAAAAGTTATTTTTATGTTAAATATTTGTATTCTCTTCTTATTCTCCTCCGCCTACGCACAGCAAACTGATACCACCTCTTCAAAACCAATGGATCCGAAAGCTGCTCAGTATTATAATCGCGGAGTTGAAGAGATGAAAGCCGGGAATTTCCCAGGTGCGGTTGTCAGTTTTGATTCCAGTCTTCAGGTGCAAAAGGACTTCAGAACATACCTGCTGAAAGGCCAGGCTCTGATGAAACAGGGCAACCTGCAGGATGCCAAGGCTGCTTTTCTCTCGAGTTTTGCTGAGGACAGCACTAATGATCAGACCGCATATGCCCTTGGAAATGTTAATCTTGCATTAAAAGTCTACCCCGAAGCAATTTATTATTACGAGAAAGCGGCAAATATTACGAAGAATCCTACAATCAAGTCGGATGCAGAGAGTTCAATAAAACTGGCTCAGCAGAATACGGCAATCGAATTTTATAACAAGGGCAATGAACTTCAGAAAGAAAATAAATTTGACGAAGCAATCCAGAATTACGACCGTTCTCTGCAAATAACTTCTGACTACAGGACATACTACCAGAAGGGTGTGGTACTTTCCAAGATGAAAAAAACTGAGGATGCAATCAAATCTTTCAACCAGAGTATTGCCATTAATGACTCTTTCGACCTGGCACACGTAGCCCTGGCAGGCGCACTTACCATACAGAAGGACTATGAGGGTGCGTTAAAGAATTATGAGAAGGCACTTTCAATTACTACTAATGATAACCTGAAGACCGGCATTAAGGAAGGTATTGGCACAACTTATCTGCTCCTGGGCAATAATTCAATGAAAGAGAAAAAATATGACAAAGCAATAGATTATTTTAAGAAGGCTTCTGAAGGCAACTCAGATCAGGCTTACCTGGGACTTGCAAAGGCATACATTGAGAAAAGGCAGTATGATAATGCACTCTCCACGCTTGATAAGGTTGAACAGAATAAAAAGACCGTTACTGACGGTGCCATTGCTTACTACAGGGGAGTAGTCAACCTTGAAAAGGGAGATAAGGCAAAAGCTGTTGACAACTTCAAGTTAGCTGCCAAGGATCCTGTATACAAGAAAGCCAGCGAGTCGCAGATTGCACGCCTGAATGCAGAAAAAGAGCAGTCAAAGAAAAAATAACGGGTAAACCTGATATTACAGACATAAAAACCCTCTGAAAAAGAGGGTTTTTTGTTAAATACGGGCAGCGCGCTGTTAACCGGAAGGGGAACTTAGGATATTTATCCGGGTATAATGTAAACAGGATTTGCAGATGGGGAAAAATAATTCTTCATATTAATAATTCTCATAGTTTTGTTATATTTGTGCTAATTAATTGTTGCAATAAATTAAAAGGATAGAAAATGCTTTATAATTCATTTCTGGATCTTATTTCAAAGGGTGGTTATACTGTATTGGTGCTGGTACTCTGCTCGATCTTATCGTTAAAAGTAATTATTGAAAAAGCAATTTTATTTAAGGGATTATCCGATAAAGTTCTGGATGATTTTAAGAACAAGGTTCACTCAAGCCTCCAGGCAAATGACAAGAAAGAAGCTCTTTTTTATTGCAAGGCATACAGTTTCAGCTGGCTTTTCTTCAATATAAAAACACCTCTTACAAGTGTTTATAAATATGTGCTTGAAAACAGCAGTATGCCCTCTGAAGCACTTACTGAACGCGCATTTGCCAGACTTGATAAAGAAGTGATAAAGATGGAAAAGGGACTTGGTATACTTGCAACCTTAGGCAGTATCTCCCCGTTTATCGGTCTGTTCGGAACGGTAATAGGAATTATAAGGTCATTTGAAGCCCTGGCGCTTAATGAGGCTTCCGGTTATCTGAACGTTATGGCCGGTATTGCCGAAGCACTGGTTTCGACCGCTGCAGGTCTTCTGGTAGCCGTACCTGCCGTAATGTTTTACAACTATTTCATGAGAAAAATGAAATCGAGCATGCCTTTGCTGGAAGAATCAATACACGATTTAATATACATGCTCAGGAAAGACGAAAAGGAGTACAGAAATGCGTCGCTACAAGATAGATGAAAAAGAGTTCTCGGAAATTAATATTACTCCTTTTACCGACGTTGTTCTGGTTCTGCTGCTGATATTCATGATCGCCAGCCCTTTTCTGGTTACAGGAGCCTTAAAGGTAAAACTTCCCGATGCCGTTACTTCGGAAACCTCTGGCGACAAAAGTATGGAAGTTTATCTTAATGACAAGAATGAGATTTACTTCAACAACAAAATGGTATCACTTGGCGAGCTGAAGATTGAGGCATCAAGTGCCTTCCTTAACATGAACAACAAGGAAGTAGTAATAAAGGCCGACAAGAATTCGCTGCACGGATATTTTGTTCAGATACTAGACGTCCTTAAAAGAGCCGGCGCCACGAAATTTCTGATAGCAACGGCTAAAAAGGAAGAATGATTTAGCTCTCTCCAGATACCTTTCGCTTCAGCTTAAGGACAAAAAATATGACAGCCGTAAGAAGCGAAATGAGGGAAGAGAAAACGGGAATTATAAGAGGATGCTTCGAGTAAAATGTAAGACCATTTTCCAGCGGAGCATCCCCTACTATATAGGTTTTTGTAAACATCTTCGATTCTTCAAGCGTCCTGCCCAATGGATCAATGATAGTACTGATGCCCCCGTTGGCTGCCCTTACCACAGTTCTCCTGTTCTCAACAGCCCTTAAAACACCAATTTCCTTGTGCTGATATGGACCGCTGGAATTACCGTACCAGCTGTCATTGGTAACTACGCTGATCAGCTGCGTTCCTCTTTGTGCAAATGCTGCTGCAAATGCCGGATATACCGATTCAAAGCATACCAGAGAATTAATCTTCAGGGTGTCTGCTTTCTTAAGGGAAGAGTCAGCATGGCGTACTAGATCAAAAACCACTGTGTCCCGTCCTACATTCCAGCCCGAAATGCCCACATTCCATTTAATAAAATCGCCCAGGAAGGGGAGTGCATCCACAAAAGGAACCCTTTCGCCGAATGGAACCAGTTTCATCTTTCCATAGCGTTCAATGTGGCGCGTATATGGGGAGAAAAACAAAACGGAATTGTATGTGGCATAATACATTTTATTGACTCTGCTGAACTTTGCATCCGGCGGGGCTGCTGCCCGGTCCCTGTAGTATGTGAAGTCGGGCATGCCTGTAACCAGGTATATATTATTCTTTTGAATAAAGTTAAAAATTGAATCTATTACCTGGCGGTGGCTGCCATCTCTCAGGTAAAAAGGCAGTGCCGTTTCAGGCCAGAAGATAACTTTTGCCCCCTGGCTGACGGCTTTTTCAGAAAGGTCGAAATACGTTTTAACCAGGTCCCAGCTGTCTCCGCCCGACCATTTATCCCAGGGATCCAGGTTCGGCTGAATTAAGCCTACCCTGATAGTGTCAGATGAAACCTTAAAGGTCTGCATTCTGAAGGTACCATATATAAGCGGAACAGCCAGCAGCAGAAGCAGTGTACCTGTTGCGTAATAATTCAGCTTTCGCTCTGCCCTGTAGTATTTTATTGTAAAAAACAGAATTACGTTAAAACTTACTATGAGTAATGAAAGTCCCATTGCGCCCAGAACGTCTGCAATCTGAATAAATCTTGTAAAATAGGTAAGCCCGTTCCCCAGTGTCAGCCAGGGAAAACTGGCATCTGTAATCATATAGAAATATTCGTATGCCACCCAGAAGAAAGGGAAGAGTATAAATGCAATCCGCCTGCTGAAAATCTTACGCGCAAAATAGAAAAGCGTTGCGGGAATCAGGAAAAAAGCTGTATTGATAAATAACAGCAGAAACCCCCCGATCATCAGGAATGGATCGGCCTCGCTTGTCCAGCTGCCCACCCAGTAGATAGTTATAACATTAAACACAAAGAATGTCAGATAGGTAAACCTGTTTATATCGATGAGCTTTTCTTTCTTGTCAATAACCAAAAGATACGGTATCAGCCCAGCAAACATCAGTAACGGAGCCGGAAAAGGGATTGGAGGAAAAGAAAGCCCCATCATGAGGCCGCTCAGCATTCCTGCGAGCCTTTGCTGTTTTCTTAGCTTTCTTTCTTCGGGTGTAATAGGAATTTTGTGCAGAAACTTAAAGAATTTCACTTTTTACCTGTTTTTGACTTTTTCACCAAATAGCGTATGATAATTATGAGGATTAAAAGCAGTGTTACAAATATTGCTATGTTGCTGTAGGTCGATAGGTATTTGTCAATAAGATTCACGTTATTTCCCAGCACCACTCCAAGGTAAATGAGTCCCAGGTTCCACGCAAATGCACTGATTGTTGCGAAGATAAATGTCTTTTTTGCATTAAGCTCGCTGAAACCCGAAAAAAAGCTGATTACAGAACGGGTACCCGGTAAAAACCTGTTAAGGATTATGAGTTTGTATCCGTACTTTGAAAACCACTGGTCGGTTTTGCTAATCGATTCGGGGGAGATGAACTTAAGTTTCCCGGACCTTATTATTTTTTCACCCAGGAACATACCTACATAATACATCAGCATGAAGCCGGCAGAGCTTCCCAGACTAGTAATCAGCAATACCGGAATAAAATTAATTTCCCTTCCGCCACCTGAAATTAAGGAGGCTCCGAATACTACCACTACATCACTTGGAGAAGGGGGGAAAACGTTTTCAATGAAACAGAATACAAACAGCGTCAGATAAACCCAGAATGGACTTAAGCCATTAATATAGGTGATTATATCCTCCAGCATTAAGCCTCTTCTCTTTTAATTAGCAGTACTGTGGCATAGGCTGCAACTCCCTCTTCTTTACCCACAAATCCCAGTTTTTCGGTCGTTGTAGCCTTGACTGAGACCTGGTCTATACTGCACCCCAGTACAGAAGAAATAGTTTCTCTCATCTTCATGATATAGGCTGCCACTTTGGGGCGCTGCATTGCAATTATTGTGTCTAAATTCCCGAGCATATAGCCCTTATCCAGGATCAATTTATAGGCCTCGCCGAGCAGAAGTTTGCTATCCGCATTTTTGTAACGGGGATCGGTATCCGGGAAGTATTTGCCTATATCGCCAAGTGCCAGGGCTCCGAGTAAAGCATCTGAAATGGCGTGCAAAAGCACATCAGCATCCGAATGCCCCAAAAGACCCCGGTCAAAGGGTATATCCACCCCTCCTATTATCAGTTTTCTGTTTTCCGCAAAAGCGTGTACGTCGTAACCTATTCCCGTTCTGAATGGAATCAGCATTAAAATCCTGTTTCTGTTAAATGATAAACCGGCTAAGGCCATTGTACAAATAACTTCCAGCTCCCTGCGCAATCATTTTATTGTTCTTACAGAGAGGTGGTTTTTAGTTCAATGCCTTATTTCAAAAGAAGAAAATTCACCCGTATATTCTGTCCATGCAATAGTACATTTGTTTACTGAAGCGTGCATTGGGCCTATTCTGAGCACCCTGAAAAGTTCTTCGATAGCGGCCTTTTTCCCTTCCACAACCGTAAGCACCTCGTCACCTGAATACAGGTTCCTGGTGTAGCCTTTGAGTCCCAGCTTCTGTGCATTACGGATAACAAAGTATCTGAAGCCAACCCCCTGCACCATCCCTTCCGCTATAATCTCAGCCCTGTATAGTTTCTCTTCCATATTCATACTGACAATTATTTATAAGAAAAATAAGCATGCGGAAAATTATTTCAAAATCACATTCAATCCAGCAGCGGGAATTTATGCGCTGTAACCGGAATCACTGAGTTTAATCCCGGATCTTGCAGCCATTCTTTCATAAAGTTCTGATATCAGTAACCCCGTAAATATTAATACGCAGCCTGCAAGACCGAACAGGGTGATCCTTTCTCCAAGGACAAAATATGCCAGCAGAGCCGAAAAGACCGGTTCAAAAGAAAAAATAATGCCCGCCATCGTGGGACTTACTTCCTTCTGGTATTTTGTCTGAATGGACATGGTAATCAGGGTTGCAATAAGAGACGTATAGGCCAGGCCCCCTAGCAGCGAACCCGTAAGGTTCATACTTACGGTTTCAAGACCTGAATAGCCAAGAACGACCGTCAGCACGAATGACAATACAGCAGTAACTGATATCTGCAGGAATGTAAGAGCCAGGAATTCAATCCGCCTGCTAATCTTATCCAGATAAACTATGTGCAATGCAAAGCAGACTGCGCAAAGCAGCGTGAAAACATCTCCCGTATTAAAGTTGCTCCCAAGCTCATAAAACAGGTTTAATATTGTTGTATCCTTTACAGAAAGGAATATGAGACCGAGCAGTACGACCAGGCTTCCCAGCATAGAGCCCATTGAAGGCTTTTTCTTCTGCAGTAAAAACTGGAACAAGGGTATGAACATAACCAGTGAGCCCGTAATAAAACCTGACTTTGTGGCAGATGTGTATCTGAGTCCGATCGTCTGCGATGAAAAACCGAGGAACAGAAGGGTTCCCAGAATAAAACCCCTGGTGAGGTTTTTACGGTCAACTTTTTTAAGGGCTTTCAGTGCAAAGGGAAGCAGTATGAGTGAGGCCACAGCAAACCTTATGCTTACAAAAAGCATAGGAGAAATATCAGAAAGTGAGTTTTTAACTATAACAAAAGTGCCGCCCCAGATCATCGTGTTAATGAGCAATGCACTTTCACCCAGATAATTCCCTAATCCTTTTATTTTACTGCCTGGATTTTCTATGGAGTTATTCTTCATCAGTTGAGTAGCCGAAGGATTTTAAATAATTTGGATCAGAGCGCCATTTATTCCTTACTTTTACACGGAGCTCCAGAAATACCGGACGCTGCAGAAATGCCTCTATGGCTTCGCGGCTTCTTTGTCCCAGCACCTTGATAGCAGTTCCCTGTTTACCAATAATGATTGGTTTCTGGGATTCTTTTTCCACGATTATCGCGGCCTGAATAAAATCTTTTCTGCCTTCTCTTTCCTTGAAGTCATCAATAACAACTTCAGTGCTGTAGGGTACCTCATCGTGGAATTGTTCCAGTATTTTTTCGCGTATAATTTCAGAGACAAAAAAACGTTCTGGTTCGTCAGTCAGCCTGTCGTCAGGAAAATATTTGGGGTGTTCAGGCAAGAACTCAAGAATGCTTGCCATTACATTATCCGTATTATAATTAAGCAACGCCGAAACGGGAAATATCCTGTCAAACATCTCCATTTTTTCCAGTTTGGACATCAGAGCCTTTACCTTTTCTTCATTCGAAAGGTCAACTTTATTTAAGAGCACAATTTTCTTTTTTCTGCTAACGGCAAGTATTTTCTTTACGTTTTCATCCTCCAGCGTCTTTTTCCCTTCCGGATCTGCCGTAATGTCTATAATAAAAAGCAGTATGTCTGCGTCTTTTACCGACTGCAGAATATATTCCAGCATTTTTTCCTGAAGAAGATAATCCGGTTTGAGAATTCCCGGGGTATCCAGAAAGATGACCTGATAGGTGTCGGTGGATAGTATACCCATCACCCTTTTGCGCGTGGTCTGAGGTTTATTTGTTGTAATAGAAAGTTTTTCGCCTAAAAATGCGTTCAGCAAAGTGGATTTACCCACATTTGGCTTCCCGATTATAGTTATATATCCTGATTTAACTGACATAAATTCCTGTTTTAATCTAAAAATTCATCTGAATAATATATCGAATGAGCGGCTTAAAGGCAATGTAAGATTACTTAATGTACATCGCCGGAAAAAATGTTCTTTGCAAATATAAATTCTTCTTGACTATTTTTAATGAATCGGTATTTTAGAATTAACCAATATACATATCCCAAAAATAATTCTTCCATGCGGCCAGCAGCCTGATCTTTATCCTGTCACGAGTGTAATCGCAATTCGATTATTCCTGAATATTTATTCCAAAACTTACTATCAGCAGTATTTCTGCTATTAGCCTAACTGTCTTACCGGGTTTGGTATTCCCGGAAAATTAACAGAAATTTCTAAAGGAGGAGATATGACAAAGGTATGCGTCCTCGTAATCCCCTTTATTATTTGCCTGACCTCTTTTGTGCATGCGCAGGGGGAATTTACGAGTCTGGTAAACGGGAGCTGGAATAGTTCTTCCACCTGGGCCCTGATTTCCGGAACTGATTCAGATGGAGTACCGGATGCAGATGACAAGGTTACCATAGCGCCTGGCCATGTGGTTAAAGTTCTTTATAGCTATAATCACCGTGCAGGCGAGTTAATTATAAGTGCCGGTGCAAGCATCTACATGACGGGGGGAACGCTGAGCATTGCTGACGGCAACCCCCTGGGCTACGACCTGAAGGTATATGGCAGCATTGAAATATACACCAGCGGACTGACACTGGAAACTTCAGCCACGGCAATTTTTTATGATGGAGCCACATTCAGGCAAAGGGCAACTTCAGGGCTGATTCCGGCTGCTACATGGCAGCCCAACTCACTTTGCGAAATTATGGCCTGTACTTCAATTACCTGGGCTATGAACCAGGAATTTGGTAACCTTACGTGGAATTGTGCTTCCCAGGCTTCAGATTATCAGCTTAACGGACAAATCAGAAGCATCAAAGGAAATTTTACGGTTGCATCAACTAAAAATTACCTGCTTATATTGAATTCGCCGGCTCTTACTATATCCGGAAATTTTATCATTAAGACGGGAGGAAGGCTGGCCTTTACTAATAATACCGCAATCTGTCCGGATGTAAATATAACAGGCGACATTTCAATTGAGGGAGGTTCAGTAAGCTCAGTAAACGGTACTGCTGTTATTACCTTAAACAAACCGGGTGAGCAGAATATTTCGAGCAGCACGATAATCAACTTTACAAAATGCAGCTGGATTGTTGCCCCGGGTACTGTAGTAAATATAAATGCAAATTTTTGTATTATAAAAGATTCCGGCGAAAGAACCTTAACGGTAGAAGGGGTGCTTAATTGCGGGAACAGGAGAGTATATGGATCAGGAGGTTTTATACTGAATCCCGGCGCCACACTTATTATAGGATCTGCTGAGGGAATAACAAACATCTCATCGAAAGGAACAATACAGGTGACCGGGACCCGTATATTCTCCGGGGAAGGTAATTACATTTATAATGGGAATACGGTGCAATCCACCGGTAACCTGCTCCCGGATAATGTAAGGGATCTGATAGTTGATAATCCGGCAGGTGTAATAATGACAAGAGCAGTAAATGTCAATAACCGGTTGATGATGGTACAGGGAGGGTTGGACCTGAATGGAAACACGATTACTCTTGGACCGGTGGCACGGCTTGATGAATCATCAGGCGGCATAGTTAAAGGGGATTCGGGACTAATCTCTGCAACAAGGGAGCTGGGAATACTCAAAGACGAGGACGTGGCAGGGGTTGGAGCCCTGATAACGACAACGCAGGCACCGGGAATCACAACCATCAGGCGGGGTCACTTAACACACCAGTTGGGTGAAGCTACATCAATTCAAAGATATTATGATATAATCCCACAGCATAATATGGGAGCGGGTGCTCAGCTTGTATTCAAATACACCCACAGTGAATTGAATTCTGTTACAGAGGAAAACCTTGGCCTTTTCAGATCCGGTGATGAGGGAGCCAGCTGGCAGCCTGCCGGCGGCATATTAGACCTGGTAAATAATACAATCACAACTCCCATTGTGGACGGTTATACAAGGTGGACCGCAGGTGACATTAATAAACCTCTCCCCGTTGAATTGAATTCATTTGATGCTTTCTGCCGGGGTGATTATATAAATCTCTTGTGGACAACTGCAACCGAAGTTAATAATTACGGATTTGAAATTGAAAGAAGGCAGCCGGGGGTAGCGTGGCGGAAGTTAGGTTTTGTTCCTGGCAATGGCAACAGTAATTCTCCCAGGCAATATTCCTATTGCGACAAAGGCATATCGCAGGGGAAATATTCCTACAGATTAAAGCAGATAGATACCGACGGAAAGTACTGCTACCTGGGAGAAGCTGAGGCGCCGTGCAATACTGGAGTCCCATACAATCTGGCTCAGAACTATCCGAATCCCTTTAACCCCATCACGCATATAGGTTTCAGCATTCCGGAGGAAACATTTGTGTCAATAAGAGTATATGACGTGCTGGGTAACGAAGTAACAAAGCTGGTAAATGAGGTCATAACTGCAGGATACCACGAACTGTTTTTTGATGCCTCGGAATATTCAAGTGGAATATATTTTTACAGGCTGGAAACAGGCAAGTATTCATGCAGCAGAAAAATGCAGGTGCTGAAATAAGCAAAAAGCCGGAGTGTTTCCGGCTTATAATTTTCTCAGATGGTTCTTTAACTGTCTGTGCGATTCGTACATCACGTAAATACTTATCAGTATTGCAAAAGTAAGAATCGTGGTTATGATTGGTGTATCCCTGCCCGTAAAAATATTCCTGTAGTAGGCGGATATATAGGATATAACCCCGTTAACAGACCTGATCCATATTGATGTTTCCGAATCAGACCGGGCAGAGGGGATATTGATAAGAAGAAAACCCACAACCGATAGTGCTGACAAAAGGAAAAATGAAAAGATAAATCTGAAGAAATAGCTCTTCCTGGGTTTGTAATGAAATGAAACCTTTTCTATCTTATGCATTAATAATTTTGTAAAATCAGAAGATAAGTGATAGGTGTCAATAGCCCTCAGCTGCTGCTCGACTATACGCTGAGCCTTCAGTCTTGAAAGACAATCATGACAGATTTTAAGGTGCTCATTGACCCGGGCGAGCTCATCTGAATCCAGCTCGTTATCTGTATATCTATTTAATATTTCATCATTAAGATGTATCATAATAATTCCTCGTGGTAATTATGCTTTATGACCAGTTCCCTCAAAGCATTGCGTGACCTGTGCAGTATCACCTTGACATTTACTAGCGAGAGACCAGTAACCTTACTTATCTCATCCAGACTCATGTCGTCAATATAAAACATATTAATTATACTTGCATATCTTTCAGGCAATTTATCGACCATTTTTTTGATAAACTCCGAAATGTTTTCGCTTTCAGAGTAAACTCTGGCGTCGTGGTCGCTTAATTCCAGGTGATCCTCAAGTGAGCTCAATTCTCTTTCAATTCTCCTTCTTTTACTGGAAAGGAAGGAAAGAGCCGAGTTATAGGCGATCCGGTAGAACCATGTAGAGAATTTGGAATCCTGTCTGAAGGAATTCAGCGACTGGTAGGCCTTAAGGAAACTATCCTGCAGCACTTCCTGTGCATCAAAGTCGTTCTTCAGCATCCTGCGCAGCAGCGAGTAGCCCTTATCCTTATAGCGGTCAATCAGCAGGGAGAAATCGGCCTGATTTCCTCTCCTGACGGATTCAATTATTTCTATGTCACTTAAGTTTTTCATCAATACTTAGGACAAAATAAGTTAATAAAAGGTTACATGAAACAAGAATAAAATCGGCAAAATAAAAAAGTGATGCAAAACAAAAACGTGTAACCTTCTCCGGTGTATTCAAGTCATAATTATAGAAATTAAAAATATTGTTGACTTCCGGAGGCCATTTTAATCTTTTTAATTTTAATTTAATCCATTTGTAACCTTTAAGATGGTTTATTAGTCAAAACAGATAGAAAACAAAAAGGAGTTAATATGTCTGATGTAATAGGAGCTTTCATCCCGATTGTAATGTTCCTGGTGGCAGGATTAGTTTGGATAACAATCATATATTTCAAATCCAGGGAAAAACAGATGCTGATTGAGAAGGGGTTATCGCCTGAGGAAATTAAATTGTTCTTTGAAACTAACAGGAAAAAGGATAATTCATTCCTGCTTACAAAAATAGGAATAATATCAATATTTTTCGGTCTGGGAATCGGTCTCGGCATGCACTTCCAGGAGTTGTATGACCAGGAATACTGGACCGTGCTGTTCATATTTACTTTTACAGGAGTAGGATTTATTACGGCGAATCTCCTGGGCAGAAAACTGGAAAAGAATTATTGAGAGTAATAAGAAGGAACTGAATGCAGAATCACCTCATAGGGTTCTGCATTCAGTATTAAAACAAAAAACTAATCGATGCCCTGTTCTGTGAGCCATCTTTCCGCATCAATAGCCGCCATACAGCCTGAACCTGCCGCCGTAATTGCCTGTCTGTAGGATTTATCGGCCACATCACCTGCAGCAAAAACGCCCTCAATGTTTGTTCGTGTTGTACCGGGTTTTACAAGAATATAACCGACTTCATCCATATCCAGCACGTCAATGAACAGGTCGGTATTGGGTTTATGTCCAATAGCAATAAAGATACCGTCAGCCTTTATCTCCTGCGTGCTTCCGTCTGCAGTATTCTGAATAATTGCTCCGGTAACAGATTTCCTTCCGTTTTCCTCGGTGCCCACTACCTCTTTAATGACGGCGTTTGTCATGAATTTGACCTTTGAGTTCTGGCGTGCCCTTTCCAGCATTATTTTAGAAGCACGGAATTCATTGCGCCTGTGGATAACAATCACCTCTGAGGCATGTTTTGTCAGATAAGTTGCCTCTTCCATTGCAGTATCTCCGCCGCCGACAACGAGTACCTTCTGATTCTTGAAGAAAAAGCCATCACACGTTGCGCATGCTGAAACTCCGTAACCCATAAATTTATGTGCGCTTTCAATACCGAGCAGTTTGGCTGATGCCCCAGTTGAAATAATTATGCTGTCAGCCGTATATGTTTCATCATATGACTTTACTGTAAATGGTCTTTGGGAAAGGTCCACTGCTGTTACTTCCTTAAAAAATAACTTGGCTCCGAACCTGGAAGCCTGCCTGCGCATGGTATCCATGAGCTTGGGGCCCTGTATTCCCTCCTCAAAGCCGGGATAATTTTCAACCTCTGTCGTAATGGTCAGCTGACCGCCTGGCTGCAGGCCTTCAAAAACCACCGGGTTCAGGTTAGCCCTTGCAGCGTAAAGAGCTGCCGTCAGGCCCGCGGGACCCGAACCTATAATCAATACTTTAAAATGATTACTTTCTGTTTGCATATTCTCCAATGCTGTATTGGTTTCACTTTTGGTACTCATTAATATTTCCTCCTGTAATCCGTTAAACAACCGATATAGTCCGGATTATTCCCTATATCCCATTATAATAATTTAACTAAAATCTTTTTCTGTTAAAAATTCAGCGTTCCTCTTCAGACCCCTGAGTTTTGCCCTGCTGATGGGGCTCCTTTGGAATCTTTCCTTAAACTCCAGGTTTTCCATCTGCAGCACCTCTTCAATCTTTAATTCTTTATTTCCGGGTCTGGGGTAAAACCCATCTTCTTTTGTTGCCCGTGAAAATTTGTTATTCCAGGGGCATACTTCCTGGCAAATATCACACCCGAAGAGCCAGTTTTGAAATTTACCCTTAAAGTCCTCCGGTATCTCCCCCTTATTTTCGATTGTCAGATAAGAGATGCACCTGTTTGCATCAACCACGTAGTCACTGACTATTGCGTCCGTAGGGCATGCATCCAGGCATCTTGTACAGGTGCCGCAGTGGTCGGTTTTAAGTTCCGAACATGTAAACTCGCAATTTGTAATAACGGTAGCGATAAAAAACCAGCTGCCGTATTCCATGCTGATAATATTGGAGTGCTTTCCCATCCAGCCTAAGCCGGCTCTGATGGCCCAGGCTTTATCCATAACGGGCCCCGTATCCACGTATGACCTGGCATCAAATAGCGGATCGGTTTCCTTTAGCTTTTCAATAAAAACATCCAGCTTTTCCCACATAATATTGTGGTAATCGGTACCCCAGGCATAGCGCGAAACCTTACCGCTGTTCTCAATATAATCATGACGTTCACCGGTGTAATAGTTCATGCCGAGTGAAATAATGCCCTTGGCATCAGGAAAGATTTCCCTTATATCCAGCCTTTTCCGGGTATTTCTTTCCATGTACGACATCCCGGCGTTGTACTTCTTACCGAGCCATTCTTCCAGGTGACGGACTTCAGTATTCAAATTATCAGCCCTGGCAAATCCCACCAGGTCGAAGTTCAGCTCCTTTGCCGCTGCGATTACTATTTCGTTCGTTAGTTTCATATTCAGGGCGATCCCTTACCACCGGAGTTCTTTTTTAAGGACCTTCACATAAATGTGTTCATCCCTTATTAATACCGGATGCCTTGTAATTCCTTTGCTGCCAGATTTCAAACAGCCGGTTTTAAGTTCAAACTCCCATCCGTGGGCTGGACATACAACGCAGCCGTCCTCAATAAACCCGTCATAAATTATTGCTGCGTGCTGGTGCGGGCAGATATTATCCAGTGCATATATTTCACCGTCTGCTTTAAACAGGGCAATTTCGGTTTCATCAATAAAAAACCTTTTCCCGCTGTTTTCTGTAAGATCATTTATGCTGCAGACACTCACAAATCCATCAGTTTCAATCATTAAAGGACGTCAAACCTTTCTTTTACTTTATAGCCTTTTTCAGTTGTTGTAACAGTAGCATATGCTGAAAAAGGATCGTGTTCAAAAACCAGGCGCCAGTTCTTTTCTGCCGCTTCAGACAGGATCTTTTTCTTTTCCTCCAGAGTAACCAGCGGCTGAAGGTCGTACCCCATTATATAGGGCAGGTGAGTATGCGAGGAAAACGGGATCAGGTCCCCGCAATAAACAAACGTATCGGAACCATCGGAGATCCTTACAAGCTGCTGTCCGAACGTATGGCCGTTCATTACCACCAGTTCAATTTCCTCATCAAACCGGGAATTACCATTGAAAAAGTTCAGTACCCCAGCTTCCATTAATGGCAGAAAGTTTTGTTTCAGGTAGCTGCCTCTGTCCCTGTCCGAGGGGTTCATTGCCCATTCGAAGTTCTGTTTCTGCACGTAATACCTGGCATTGGGAAATGCGGGTACCAGTTTACCGTTTTCATACCTGGTTGCCCCGCCTGCGTGATCAAAGTGGCAGTGGGTCAGGAGCACATCGGTAATATCTTCCGGTTTCAGGCCCTTCTGCTCTAATGAACCAGTAAGTGACCCGGTAGTATTATGAATATCATATATATTAACAGATTTCTCATCCCACTTATCACCCATACCGGTATCCACGAGTATGGTTTTATTATCGCTTCTTAGCAGCATGCACCTGGCATTCAGGCGTACCCGGTTGGAGGCGTCTGCCGGGTTGCTTTTCTCCCAGAGGGGACGCGGTATTATTCCGAACATTGCACCTCCATCGAGTGCAAATGTACCGGTTTCAAGGGTTTCTATAAGATATTTGCCAATCTTCATATACTAATTAGATGTTGAAATTATACAAACGATTCATTTAATATAGCCAAATTAATGCTAAGATTTAACTCCTGTCTCTTTAAAAAAACAAAACCGTAACTAAGCGGAAATTCCGTTACTTACGGTTTATTGAAAAAGAGAATCTTATTCTGAACTATCTTCCCATTGCATCCAGTTGTTCTTTTCTGCTCAATAATTCTTCCTTGGATTCCGTTCTGTTCGGATCAGGAACACAGCAGTCAACCGGGCAGACGGCGGCGCACTGGGGTTCATCATGGAAACCAACGCACTCTGTACATTTATCAGGTACAATGTAGAAAAAGTCATTCTTAAAAAATCCAGTAGCACCGGAAGGAGCAGGCTCATCTTCACTGTAAGTCTTTCCGCCCATTGACCATTCGCTGCCGCCTTCATAGATGGCAGTGTTAGGGCATTCAGGTTCACATGCACCACAGTTGATGCATTCTTCGGTTATCATAATTGCCATAGCAGTTAAACTCCTATAATTAAAAAATATATTTTAATCTGAAAAAAGATTGCGTTAAGTAAAGAATTGTACAGATGCTACAGACAAAGTAATAAAATGTATCATCTTTTACAATAAATTTTCAATTTGGTACCGCATTTTAATAAAAGGGAAAGATATAATCAAGACAAAAAAATCTGAAATAGGGGAACGGCTACCAGCTTCCGCTGGAGCCACCTCCGCCAAAAGAACCACCACCGCCGCTAAAGCCGCCGAAACCACCACCGCCGCCGCTGCTTCCGCCGAAGCCGCCGAAACCACCTCCGCCGCCGAAGAAGGTGAATCCACCTCTTCCTCTGCGTCCCCCCCTGAAAAAGAGGTTAAAGAGTATGATCAGCAGTATTATTATAAAGGTACCGATTCCCTTGAAACTGGTCCTCTCTTTTTTCTTTGGTGCGGTATACTCACCTGCAGTTGCCGCCTTTATGGCGGTAACCCCGGCCTTAATGCCTTCGAAATATTCTCCTCTCTGGAAATAGGGTTTTACCTCATTCCGCATTATTGAATTCGTAAGGGCATCGGGCAGTGCGCCTTCCAGGCCATAACCCACCTCAATTCTGAACTTGCGGTCATTTTTTACCACCAGAAAGAGAATTCCATTATTGTTCTTTTTTGAACCTATCTGATTTTTTGCTGCCGTTTCATAGGCAAATGTTTCGAGCGGATAACCCTCAAGCGTAGAGATCATCAGAAAGACGATCTGGTTTGAAGTAGTGTCGTTGAAGCTTCTCAGATCATCATTAAGATACTGGATCTCCTGGTCCGACAGCGTTCCCGTAAAATCATTAGCCCAGGCGCTGAGACGTGGAATCTCAGGCTGGGCAAATAATTGCTGAACAAAAAGAAAAAAAAATAAGAGAAAATATGGACGAAAATGTTTCATAAGGGCTAAAACTCAACTTTTGGAGCTGTTTCAGCGCCCTGAACGGATTTAAAGTATTGTTTCTCCCTGAATCCGGCCATGCCGGCGAAAATAAATGCTGGGAATCTTTTAATTCTCGTATTATATTCCTGTACAGTCTGGTTAAATTTCATTCTCTCTACTGTTATCCTGTTTTCTGTGCCTTCGAGCTGAGCCTGCAGCTGCAGGAAGTTCTCATTAGCCTTGAGATTTGGATAGTTTTCAACCGTGACCAGTAATCTTGAAAGCGCGCTGCTCAGGTTGCCCTGTGCAGACTGGAAGCGCTGAAAAGCCTGCGGGTCACTCAGCATTTCAGGAGTGAGCTTTATGTTGTTTACACTTGCCCTGGCTTCTGTAACTCTTGTAAGAACGTCTTTTTCGAAATTGGCATAGCCTTTAACTGTATTTACAAGGTTTGGAATCAGATCAGCCCTTCTCTGGTACTGGTTTTCAACCTGGCTCCAGCTCTGGTTGACGGATTCATTTAAAGTAACAAGGCTGTTGTATACTCCCACGCCCCACATTACCAAACCTATTATTATTACAAGGATAACACCAGCAATAGAACAGCCTACCAGTACACCTCTTTTCATTAAATCCTCCTCGAATTGTTAAAGCTGTTAAAAAGGAATGGACAGAAAACCTATCAGTTCGTCAGGCTTCTCATCGGTGCAGGTATCCTGCCGCCCCTGAGAACCAGGTTGTCACATCTTAATTCACGTACGGGCATTATGGGTGCCTGTCCCAGCAAACCGCCATAATCCACAAAATCACCGACCTTTTTGCCGTATGCGGGAATAATTCTGACGGCGGTCGTCTTATCGTTAATCATACCAATTGCACACTCATCCGAAATAATTCCGGCAATCGTTGTAGTCGGGGTATCGCCGGGTACTGCAATCATGTCGAGACCGACCGAACAAACTGCAGTCATGGCTTCGAGCTTTTCAATTGACAGATAACCCATTTTTGCAGCATAGATCATTCCGGCGTCTTCACTGACGGGAATAAAAGCTCCGCTCATGCCTCCAACTGCTGAACTGGCCATGAGACCTGCTTTTTTCACACAGTCATTTAACATTGCAAGGGCAGCGGTCGTTCCCGGTGCTCCAACGTATTCAACGCCCATTGCCTGTAAAATATCGGCTATGCTGTCGCCTACGGCAGGAGTAGGTGCAAGTGAAATATCCACTATACCGAAGGGAATTCCGTGTTTTTCGGCAACCTTGCGTCCCATGAGTTCACCTGCCCTCGTAATCTTAAATATAGTCCTTTTTATCACTTCGGCAAGTTCCTGAAGATTTACTTTCCCGGCGGCTTTGATTGCATCCAGTACAACGCCCGGACCGCTGATGCCTACGTTGAGCACTACTTCGGGTTCGGTAACACCATGGAAAGCACCTGCAACGAAAGGATTATCCTCGGGTACGTTGCAGAATACCACCAGCTTAGCGCATCCTATTGAATCACGGTCTTTTGTTTTCTCGGCAGTATCTTTAATTACCTGCGACATTATATTTACCGCATCCATGTTGATACCGGCTTTGGTTGAGGCTACGTTAATGCTTGAACATACACGGCCAGTTTCGGCAAGGGCAAAGGGAATGGATTTGATAAGTTCCTCGTCTCCCCTCGTAAAGCCCTTCTGTACCAGGGCAGAGTAGCCCGCCAGGTAATCAACACCGACTTCCATGGCGGCCTTGTCCAGAGTCCTGGCAATTTCCACAAATTCATCTGCGCGGAAAGCATCGCCAACAATGGCAAGCGGAGTAATTGAAATTCTTTTATTTGCTATTGAGATGCCGTACTTAGATTCAACTTCCCTTGCAAACTTAACGTGATTCTGACCGTATTTTGTAATCTTGTCATATATTTTCTGTCTGGTTACCTCCAGACTCCTGTCGGCACAATCTCTAAGACTTATACCCATAGTGACTGTACGGATATCAAAGTGCTCGATCTCCGTCATCTTTATGGTTTCTAATACTTCTTCAAATTCGTAAGGCACTAAATTCTCCTGTTATCGTTAAACATGCTAAGCGTTATATAATAAATATGAATTTTCTTAATTAAATTCTGTGCATGAACCTGAACAGGTCCTCGTGCTGCATAAAGATCTTGATCTTCAGCTTCTCTGCTACACCGGACATCTCTTCCTGGAGTTCTTTCAGGTCCTTTGAACTGTTTGTGATGTCGATAAGTATGATCAATGTAAAGAATTCCTGCATTATCTTCTGGCTGATATCCTGCAGGTCGCAATTTGCGTCACTGAGAGCCCTGGTAATTGAACTGACAATACCTGTACTGTTTATTCCGTAGGCAGTCAGAATAACCCTGCCGCTTGAGGCTTCCTTTTCGGTTCTGCCGCTGTTTTCGATCCTGGAAACCGATCTCTGCACGACCGACTTAACCAGTTCGGGAGAAGCCTTTTCTCCAAGCTCTTCAATTGCAGTTAAAGTGATTTTTCTAATTTCATCTTCTGATAATCTCACGGTTTTAACCCTTCATAATTATTCTGTAAGTAATTTAAAGCTTTATTGGTAATTTCTGAATTCTTCTCAATGGCAAATTTCCCGGCGTTCTGGACGTTACCCCTGTGAAACCTGAGGAAAAGGCCCGTAGTAACCAGGCCGTCAAAAATACGGTCAGCAGCAAAAGATTCAACCGAATAGTAGCCCAGCAATCCCAGCCATCCCAGAGACATTATTCCGGATAGGTATTCCCCAGTATAAAATTGTCCAACACCGGGTAGAATATAAGAAATAACTTTTGCAAAAGACACAGAATATTTTTCCTTTTCAACCCTTCCGGAAAGTTCCCTGAGAGGATGATTTGCGTCAATCCGCCCGAATTCCAGGGCTGCTTTTGCCCAGTCATCTTCAAAAATATACACCCAGCCCGTCCAGTAATATATCTCATTCATTCTCCCCTGAAAGCGTTTGTCTTTGGATAGCTGCCTGAGAAGAACCTGGGCATTCTGAGTCGTGTGCCGTAATATATTGCACCTGATAACTTCGGTCTTTGCGGAAAAAAGAGCGCTGTCATCAGGAGCATATGCCTGTGCTATTGTGAAGTATTTAATGGCCTCATCCAGCAAGGCCCCGTATTTATAACAATAGCCCATCATGCTGTTTGCGCGGAAACGGTATTCATTGGTCTGGTCGAAAAACAGCAGGCGCTTTAATTCCGTGATTGAATCAAAATATTCACCCTTGTTAAAAAGTTCACTGGCCACTGAATACTGTTCTTTGAATATAGACTGTGCATGTACCTCAAGGGCAAGACCTGCAGTCAGAATCAACATGCAGACGTGTATGCTATTTACAATTCGGTTCATCATCTGGCAGAAAGTGATTATGACGGTTTAAAAACAGGTTCAGGTCAGTGGTAAATGTAAAGTCAATGCCGGCATTATAAATCTGAGCCTGTGCCGCAGAGCCGTAAATATTACCAGCATAAAAGAGCGCTGCCAGGCCCGCGAAAGTATAGCCGCGGAAGTAATGGTGTGCTATGAAATTATCATAGGTTAAATAGCTTAAGAGTCCTGATACAATAAATGCAGTGATGCCGTCACCGTATTCACCGGTGTAAACTTTTCCTAGACCCGGAATCAAAGCCGAGAGCAGGGCGGCCTTCAGTGAGCTCTTGTAACCAGGTGCGGCTTTTCTGTTGTAGAAATTTTTCATCTCATCTCTTGAATGTGCCGGAAAAGCCAGGGTAAATTCTTCCTCAGCCGGAAGGGGGGCATTGCCGTAAAGGAACGTAAGATAATAAAGACTCCTGACGGGATCAGCATATTTAACCGGATGAAAGTCTGATTCTCTGTACAGTTCCCTTAATTGACCCATATTGCTGCTGAAGAACTTTGTTTCAAACAACCCCAGCTTTGCCTCGTCTTTCAGGCTGCTGCCAGGAAGAAGGCTCCTGAATCTATCCTCGGCTTCAGTAAAACGCGCCATTTTTAAAAAGCTGAGTGCGATCTTATATTTAACGGTATCACTTGCCGAAAAGCTGAGATAATTTTCATATTCCGTAACAGCCCTCAGATAATCTTTCTGGCAGTAAAGGTAGTCGGCAAATTTCAGGGTATTTGAAGGCGAGTGGAGCTTATCAATTCCCGGATTGGTCTTCACCTGCGCCAAAGCCTGCATGAAGGTGCTTAGCAGTATGCCCGCAATCAGAATAATTCCATTGAACCTGGAAAGCGGGTATTTATTCATCTGAAGCCGGATAATTGAGCATATAGTATTAATGATACTGGTGATATTAATTAAATAAACACTGTCCCTCCAAGATAACAACTAAAGGATTTTATATCAAGCAGAACACTCGCTTATCCTGATTGCATATTGCCAGCTGAAACAGCAGTAGCAGTGCGTCAGTTTATTATGCGCGCCCGCTACTCTGAAGCAAGAGGTGTTGGGGGATTGTAGATTATCATGTCCGGGTGCAGGGTATAGTTGCGGGCAGGATCAGAAAAATGACTGCCGTCTGCCGTTAAAGGGTAGTGGTTTATTTTAAGAAAATTCATATCCCT
>JBLMZM010000098.1:0-3295 GCA_050258815.1 Ignavibacteriales bacterium | reverse complement strand
TTCTTTGTGCCCTTATATACTCCATCAGTAACTTAATTTCAGTATCGGAAAACAACTCTAAACGACCTAAAAGCTGCCCTTCGAGTAGCTTTTTATCCTTTAAGGCATTAGCAGAAAGTTGAATAGCACCTTTTACCATTTCAACAGGATAGTCTCCAGGGAAAAAATCGTAGTCGTTAAGCAGAAAATGTACATCGGTAGCGTTTAGTTTAGACTGAATCCAGTTGAAGTCAAAAAGTAGTTTTCTAAATTCTTCTTTTCTTCCAGCTTCTTTCATGTGGTATGCAAGATGTTCAAAAAAGTAGCCATCTACAGGACCCTCACTCCATTTATTACTACATTTTTTACCATATGCTTCTAACAACTGATTATGAAGGCTGTGTAAATCGTCTGCTGTTGCTCTTAAGTAATCTAACTGCAGGTTGTGTAGGGATATCAGGCGATTAGGGGCTTCGCCATCAAGCCGTAAGAGAGCTCTGTCTTTCAATTTAGTCATCAGTTTCTTAGAATTGCGCCCATTTAAATCTCCAGTATGTGCCCATAGAGTCGCAAGTGTAGCTTCAGGTATGAATTCATCCGAAGGAAAAATTGCTAATTCTTGATAACTGTTTACTGCATCAGGATCTTCACTTGAAAGGAAATCGATGCTGACTTTAAATACTTTCCCCAATTTGGGGTATGGATAATTTGGCAACTGTGACTCAATAAATTCTAGGTCAGCTTCCTGTAAGGCTTCGAGGATATCTGACCATGCATTTCCACTTTTAGCCATGGCTCCGCACATGGATAGAGCAAGTGGCAAGTAACCGCATTCATCGGCGACCTTTGCAGTCTCTGGTGGCAATAAATTTGCTTTCATTTCACACCAGTTCGCCAGAAGCTCCAAAGCAGCAGTTTCGCTAAGCACTTCTAACTTACATTCCTGAGCCCCAAGTGAGGTAACAACATCCTCATTTCGTGTGGTAATGAGAAGTCTGCTGCGCGGGCCTAAAGCATTGATGAAGGGTATAGCGTGTGGAACCTTCCATATATCATCAAGTACAATAAGGCATAACTTATCGGAAAGTACCTTTGTAAGACTAGCTTCTGCTTCTTTTTGGCTGCTGTAATTTACAGGATCATCTCCAAATGCCGTTCCAACCAGTCTCATGCCTCCGATAGGATCAGGGTTCTCATAACCTATGGTTACCCAGAGTATCCCATCATTGAAAGCCCTCCTAATTTCCGTAGTGCGAGCAAAAGTCGCAGCTAATACGGATTTCCCTATTCCTCCCATACCTTGAAGTGCAGTAATTTGCTTAGTAGAAGTAGTTACTACTGGTCTGAAAATATCAGCCATTATCAGCTCGTTAAGCTTGTTAAGATATTCTTTTCGAGGTAGATAGTTAGGAGGAAGTGACGGAATAGAAGTAAGAAATGGACCAAGTTTTGGCAGTGGCTTATTCAGAATTCGGAGTAATTCATCCAGAGCTTCAATATATTGTCTTTCTTTACGGAAATCTAGGCAGTGAAGCTTCGAAAGTTCAGGAGGAACAAGATTATGATCGCCCATTCTTAAAATAGGAACTACACCTTTAGCGAAAAGAAGTGCATGTTCCCACTCTACCTTAACGTAATCCGATATTACCGCATTTGGTCCGACGACAGCGATCAAGCGATCAGATGCCTCAATAGCATCGCGAAGTTCCTGAAGGAAAGTGCGGCCACGGCTCTCCATTGTCTTGCGATCCCACCATACATCAATTCCATTTTTTGTAAGATCCTCATAAAGCTGCTTGACAAATGGCTCGTCATCATGGCGTGAGTATGAGAGAAAGACTTGGCCCATGATTTCTCAGTTGAATATTACATCTAGCATTAAATATCATTTTCTATCTAAAATTAAGTATATACGAATTTTAATATAGTTCCTTTTTTATCTATTTGGCTTGAGGGTTCTTATTGACTATTAGATCTTTAATAGTTAACCTTGAATTCTCATTTTATATCTTCAATTTTTATTTTCAAGTGTATAATTTAAATATTAAAAAATATAAGTTATTTACTAATTTCTAATATCAGGAGTCTTTTTTATGGATCAAATGAATCCTACATTAGAGAGATTGGAAGACCAGAGAAAATGGTATAGTAATAAAAGCGGTTGGAATCAGATGTGGTTTAAGCGACTTAAAGTAATTGAAATTGTTGCGGCTGCACTTATTCCCTTTTTTGCAGGTATGGATATATCGCCTATTGTCACTGGTGGTCTTGGAGTAATAATAGTAGTGCTTGAATCTTTGCAGAGTTTGTACCAGTTCCAGAACAACTGGACTTCATATAGGTCTACAGCTGAAGCTTTGAAGCATGAGAAATATCTCTGGCAAGCCAAGGCTGGACCTTACTTGAGATCTGAAAATCCTGACGCTTTGTTTGCAGATCGCGTTGAGTCTTTGCTCTCTACGGAAAACTCAAAATGGGTAACAACTATGGAGGAGGCTGGGAAACAGAATAAGCAGCAATGAAGTTACATTGCATATTATAATTCAGCTTAAAGGAACCTAAATAGTTGCTCTGGTTCGATGGTTAATTCATACTTCTGACGGGATTTATATGTTTCATTTAGTTAATTTATAGGTCTTTCATCAGTCCTTCATTGGCAGATAAAGTTGTTCTTAATGCTAGTGTTTTATCAATTGATGAAATCGTAGATAAATTAGTAGACGTGATACTAAAAAATTGAATAAAATTATGCTCTCTCATACTCAGTATTCCATCTACGATAAATTAGAATTTTTTGATCGAATTATCGATTTTAAAAGTTATATAATATTATAAAGCTACAGAAAAAAATTCTCTGGTTTCAGTGATAAGTGTAATTTTTATCTCGATCACTGTCGTAATATCGATTTCAACAAAGGGGAAGGAGTAATCTCAACTCCAGTTGAGGTCAGAACTGTCTGGAAAATAGGGATTGAAATGGAATCCAACACGTGGGTTTCGTCAACTCTATTGACTATATTGGACATGATAAAATCTGCGGAAAAAGAAAAAAGCGGATACTGTCACATACTGCAATAAAAAATGTCAAGGCGCTGGAAAAGCTCAAAAGGTAATAACTGAAAGAAAGTAAACCCATAAAAAATAAGCTTTTTAAAGGATGGGATATATCAAGACGGCAGACTGAGGTATGTATCTTGAAGATCATAGGTGGACCAGCGTCACAATTACTTGCCAGCCGCACTGCCCGGGCTTTAGGGACAGAGCCTGTACTTTGTGAATTTAATCGTTTCCCTGACGGGGAACTTTATCTCCGAAT
>JBLMZM010000097.1:0-7785 GCA_050258815.1 Ignavibacteriales bacterium | reverse complement strand
ACTACAATTATAAGGAAAGAATCCGCGGGGGCAAGCCGGCTGCCGAGGTTCTGCTTTATTCGCCCACAAATCTGGAAAACCGTATTTTGCTCAAATTCGGATACGATCTGAATGAAGGCGTGGAGATCTATTCACGGATGGGTTATTCAAAAGAAGATATCATTGACACTTTTTCGTTTTCCGACTGGAGCATAATGCTCGGAATTGAAATAAGAAACCAGTAGTGTTTATCTGCCGGCCGGATCTGCTGCTTTAATTCCTGACACGCCAGATGCATATTAATGTCAGATGTACTTAATGAAGAAAACGACCTTATACATCGCTTCAATTTCCTGCTCTTTTACAGTGATCGGATCCTTTTTGCAGTTATCTGTATAAAACTGGACCCATTCTTCGGGCAGCCTGCGGAAATATCTGACGAACTGTTCCGATGATCTGAGCCTGCAGGCCACGAGTGCGCCGCTTTCAACCTGGGCCTCCATATCCACAAGCAGTTTATCACCCCTTGAAAACTGTCCGTCCATCTTTTCCGAAGCCATGATTGCAAAACAGCTGACCCTGTTCTGATAGGGAAGGGTAATTGTGCCTATAATATTCTGCGGATGGAAGATCTCGGAATTGCCAACTATATGGGAAACGATAGGGAACTCATTCCCGCTGATATTGAACAGCTCCAGGTTTTTATGAGAGATATTCTGTGTGTATTTGATTCTGTTAAGATCGGAATCGTCTATTTTTATGTCGAGGCATTCTTCCAGGCATTTAATAGTAGTCTGCCGTGGCCTGAGAGTAACACCCCGTTTAATATTATAGATTACGCTTCTGCTCAGTGATGTTCTTTTTTCCAGTTCAGCAGCACTGATGCGGAAATCCTTCTCAATTTTTTGTATAAAGCTCTGCCAGTTCATAGAAATCGTGATTTTATTACCGGAATCTATCCAAAAATCAAAGCAAACGCAAAAGGATTTATCACACTTGCATGTTCCACCCGGGCCATAACTTTATTCTTTGAACCTTTTGTCTTTTTTCCTATCTTTTAGGCATGAAGAATGGAAATAATACAAGCGTAAAGAAATATATTCTCAAAATGGCCATCCCTGCAATTGCAGGCCTGTCTTCTCAGATGATCGTTTCCCTTGTTGATACTTCTATGGTCGGGCGCCTTCCTGAGGCTGAATATGCCCTGGCTGCAATGGGCCTTGGGGTCCTGGCCACCTGGGCGCTTATCAGTTTCTTCTCAAGTCTTTCCACGGGCACACACGTTCTTGTTGCCAGGAAATATGGCGCCGGGGATTATACCGGCTGCGGCAGGGTACTTAACAGTTCCCTGATACTTACCTTCTGCGTTGGAATTGTGGTGGGATTCATAGGTGTTGCATCGGCCTATACTATTGCCCACTTTTTTGCGGCTGATGACACGGTTGGGAATTATGCGGGACAGTTCCTTTTCTACAGGTTCATGGGAATTCCCTTTTTCCTTGTTACAGTCAGCTATCGCGGTTTCTTCTTCGGAATTGGCAAGATTAAGATATTCATGTATTCCGGACTGCTTGTAAACCTGCTTAACATAGTTTTTAATTACTTCCTTATATTCGGTAACCTTGGCGTTCCGAGGATGGGTGTAGCCGGGTCAGGGCTCGGTTCGACGCTGGCAACATGCTGTGAGGCGCTTTTTTATCTCGGGGTTTCATTCTACCCGGCATACAGGAAAAAGTTTAATTATTTTAAGAACTTCCGTTTCGATACAGGTATTGTGAAGTCGATTTACAAAATATCCCTGCCGGTATCGCTGCAGAACGTATTTATACTTATAGCTTTCCTCAGCTTTGTAGCAATCACGGGTCTTGTCGGTACAGCCCAGCAGGCAGCAACACAGGTGGTAATATCCTCCTTATTTATTTCACTGATGCCCTGTTTTGGTTTTGGCATTGCCGTACAGACACTGGTGGGTAATAATCTGGGCTCCAATAAGATCAATCTTGCCAGGATATATGCCATAGAAACCTCGAAAATTGCCACATATTATACCCTATTGGTAGGTGCGGTTTTTATTATTACTCCCAGGGTAATTCTGCACCTGCTGACCAATGAATCGAATGTAATTGAAACCGCCGTGCCGGCGCTGCGCATTGCCGGTTTTGCACAGATATTCTATGCCTCAGGCATCGTGCTTGCAAACAGTCTGCAGGCAGCCGGGAAGACCTTATTTGTAATGTTGTCTGAAGTACTTACCAGCTGGATCCTTTTTATACCCCTTTCATATTTCTTCGGTGTCCACCTGAAACTGGGGCTTCTGGGGGCCTGGGGAGCATTACCTTTATATGTGCTGGCATATTCCCTGATTATTTACCTGAAATTCCGTAACGGTAAATGGAGCCGGTTAAGCAATCTTTAAGAGATACCGTCTGACTTTCCTGCCTTGAAATAATTATCATTATTTGCTTATACTTTAATTATGTCTGAATAATCAGAGAAACCGTTATAAGGATAAATATGAAAATTAGTTTTAAGACAATCTGGGATATAATTAAGGAAATTGTTGATGAATACAGCGACGTAAAAGCTCCGAAACTGGGGGCAGCCCTGGCATACTATACTGTATTTTCACTGGCTCCCTTGCTTGTAATTGCCATAGCCGTTGCCGGGTTTGTATTCGGAGCTGAAGCGGCATCAGGGACGATATATACACAGATCAAAGGACTCATAGGTCCCGCGGGCGCAGCACTGATTGAAACTGCAATAAAAAATTCCGCAAATAAATCCTCAGGGCTCATTGCAACAATAATAAGTCTGGTTACCCTTGGCATAGGTGCCACTGCTGTTTTTATTGAGCTGCAGGACTCACTGGACATGATCTGGAAAGTAAAGCCGAAACCATCGAATGCCATATGGGGATTCATTAAAGCACGCCTGATCTCCTTTGCGCTAGTTGTTTCAGTAGGATTTCTTCTGCTCGTATCATTGGTTGTAAGTGCCGGATTAGCTGCACTGGGGGAATTCATGAATAATCTCGGTACAATCCCAATTCCAATTCTGGCCATCCTTAACATAATAATTTCGCTCCTTGTAATAATTACTTTATTTGCAATGATATATAAAATTCTGCCTGATGTGGAATTATCATGGAAAGACGTAAGAGCCGGGGCCCTGTTTACTGCAATTCTTTTTCAGCTGGGGAAGTATCTGATCGGGCTGTATCTTGGCAGCAGCAGCATAAGTTCAACTTACGGTGCCGCGGGCGCACTTGCAGTTTTGCTTGTATGGATATATTATTCCTCCCAGATCCTGTTTCTCGGGGCAATATTCACTTATGTATATGCAAACAGGTTCGGTTCCGGCATCAAACCTTCAGCCCATGCGGTGGAATTATCCAAACAGGCATATAAGGAGGAAGAACCGGTTGAAAATAATCGTCCGGGAACCAGCAAAAAATGAATAAATCCGGCGTGTATGCCGGATTTATTTCATATTAAACAGGGTGTCAGCATGAGTATTAATGCCGGGATAATCAGTTCCTGTTATCCAAGATACATCTTGATTGCAGCACAGTTGGTCCTGATTTTCAGCTTTCTTATTGCCTTATCCTTGATCTGCCTGATGCGCTCTCTGGTAAGTCCCAGCATTTCACCAATCTCCTCAAGGGTGAGGGGAGTATCGCGGTCAATACCAAAATAGCATTTTACAATGAAGGCTTCTCTTTCCGACAGGCTCTTAAGGGCCAGGCGCAGATCCTTTTTCAGGGATTCCTTCATTATATCGAAATCAGGCAGCGCATCCCCCTCAAGAGGGATTGTATCAATAAGGTTGCTGTTATTTACGTCATCCTGAAATACAGGCATGTCAAGTGATACATAGCGTCCTGCATTTTCCATTATGCTGTCAATATCCTCCACGTGCATGTTAAGCTCATCGGCCAGTTCAGACATACTGGGTTTGCGTTCATATTTCTGTTCCAGTGAATTTACCGTTTTCATGACCTTATTGAGGTCACCGATCCTGTTAGCAGGGAGACGGACAATCCTGGCCTGTTCCGAAATAGCCTGCTGGATTGACTGCCGGATCCACCAGACTGCATATGAAATGAACTTGAAACCCCTGGTTTCGTCGAACCTTTCAACGGCCTTGATCAGTCCCAGGTTGCCCTCGCTTATGAGGTCGGGGAGTGATAGTCCCTGGTTCTGATACTGTTTTGCCACGCTGACTACAAATCTAAGGTGGGATCTTACCAATAACTCAATTGCGTGCCTGTCACCATTTTTTATACGAACAACTAATTGAAGTTCTTCCTCGGACGAAATCAGTTTTGCCTTTCCTATTTCCTTCAGGTATGTGTCCAAAGAATGATCTCTGCGCAGTGCATATTGTCTTTTTATTTTCAATTCAAGCCCCTCTGTTTTATTCTGGATTCTTTTCTGTTTATATTCACCGGTTGCTCTGAATTATCGGCTCAATACTCTGTTTTATATTGCCCTGTATTTATTTAATTTATGAAAATATTAAAAACATTCCACTCTTTTTCTACATATTTTTTTTGAGAGTTGCCAATGCTGAAATATTTATGAACGTATATTAAGTGTGGCGGATATCGTTTCCTCCGGTTATAGCCTGAAAATGGTATTGATTGCCATTTATAAACAAAATATTATGAATAATGGGTTAGCATGGAAATTTGTATTTTACAGGCGAAAGAAAATATTAATCCGGTTAAGAAATAACCGGGTTTTAATAAAGGATTTTTTATGTGGTTTGTTTTAATCTCAGTGATTGTTATAATAAGCCTTGGAATTCTGTTTTTTTATATAGGCAAAAAAACTTTTGAGGATGAATTCCCTATCTGAAAGGATTTTGGAAGTATAACGGGATTGATTAACTGAAAATTCATATTATCTCATTCTTATTAATCTGCCGGAGAGTTATCCCTTCATTAAATAATCCGCGTAAAACTACGATTATATTCCATTGGTAAAAATTTATAAGTAAAGGTTCTGTTTCGCGGAGACATGTTTGTGAAGTATAAATTGTTTCATGCAAATAACGCTAAAATGAACTAGTATTATAAATTTTAGGTTTTACTTAACGGGTATGTTTGAGTAAATTAGTATTAATAAATAACAGTATTGTACAAAGGAGAAAACTTAAGTGCCAAACAGCAAAGATATATTGCAACAGAAGGCCAGCGGATCGGAATCACTCAAATCGTCTTTAGGAAGCTCGGAAAGTGAGACTCATGCACACGATGATTTAAGGCCCAGGACACTTGTGGATGAAGAAGGGAAGAAAGTACTTGTTTTCCAGGACCCCCTGTATTCCCGTGAAAAAAAGAGCGTGGTAAATTATACAGTGTTCAGGGGAAAATGGGAATTTGAAAATATAGAAGAACCGGATGGAATAGATCCTGAAAAGTGCGCCGTAAAATTTACACCGGTCAGCGACGCAGCACAGATAATCATTACTTTTAAGTCCTTTAAGGACCGTGTTGAATTTATGGATTCCATTTACAGTGACAAGGAAATGAAACAGACGGGAAGCGGTGTGAATCTCGAAGAACTGGCCAACTCGAAGGTTCTGAAAACTACCGGAGGCCTGATTGGTCTCTCAATTGCAGGTTATGGTTTGTATAAACTATTTGGCGGAAAAAAAGAGTAAGGGAAAGAATTGGGGTGTCAGGTTTAGTGCAGAAGGTCTGTTATTATATGCTTTTAAGTGGTACTCTTAAATTATTGAGTACCACTTAAAAAAGTTATTTAAAACATTGTTCTTACTGAAAGTCTGTTAGTGACAGATTACAGAAGCTGGACTGAATTTGTTGTTTCCATTGCATCATTTCTTACTGCTTTCATTGGTCCTCTCGGTCCTCTTGCAGTTTTCATTGATACCGACATATTAAACTTTGTACCGGTTTTCGAATTCTGTACGAGTCCCCGCGTCACGTTAAAATAGATTTTTCCGCCTCCGCTTGCCTCAGGGTTTTTAAAGTCGTAATCAACACCATTTTGAGATACTTTATTCTTTCCCTTCGGGATTATCTGCAATCCTGCGTCAATAACGGCCAGTCTGTTGTCATTACCCAGCTTTTCAAAATTAATAAGCTTATAGCGGGCAATATTGGCAATTTCGAATACACCCATTCTGCTAGGATAATCAAAATGCCAGGTTGAATCCTTTGCAACCTTTCCATTAGGCAGAGTCCTGAAAACCTGCTGAAGGAGAGGCTTAAGTGCACCGTCCGAAATATTTGTCTGGAACTGGCGTTTCTGGTCAGCAGAAACAGAATCCTTTAACCCCTGAATTTCCAGGTACTTATCTACTATTTTATCCACGCGGTATACTTCCAGTATTTCTCCCTTGGGGCTCATTCTGAATGAAAAAGGATTATTGAGAACGGCTTCATAATCCACAAACCTTACTCTTTGTTTAGGATCAGCAAGCTTGCCCGATTCATAGCTCATCTTCTGGCCATTTGCATCCCCATCCAGCTTTACCGATTTAACGGTAACCCTGATGTCCATTATCTTATCATTATCTACTTCTTTAACGTCGAAATCGATAATATAGGATACCGTCTGCTTTACCTGCTGTCTTATTGTAGTATCCGAAACAACTGACTGTACGGATGATGAAGCTGAGGTGAGCCTGTATGATAAGTGCTCATCCTTTTTGAGTGAATATACCATGTCCAGGTCTTTTGGAGGGGCATTATCGGGAACAGTCTGCAGTACTGTCGACGTATCTGACTGTGTGTTTGCGGGTTTTTGCCCCTGATCATCTTTTTTCCCGCAGCCTGCTAAAAAAAGCGGGATAAATAGCAGCATTAATATTTTTTTCATTTTTTAGTCTTCCTTAAAGTATAATTCTATTAAATTCTAAAGTCATTTTCTATCCCTAACGGGAAAGTTGTTATTCAGGAATACCTGAATAAACTGTTTTTATATCAGAGCTTAACCCCAAATCTTTAATATAACAAATATTGCTTCCTGAATTTTATAAATTCATCCAGTTCCTTCTGCCATGAACCTATAATATCCTTTGCATTCCGGCCTGCAATTATATTTTCGCGGATTGTTTTGTCACCGCTAAGGCGGTCAAATCGTCCATTTTCGATTTTGAATTCTTTCGGATAAAGTTTCTGGATGGCGCATAAAATATCAACACCGAGTTTAACCGGTTCAAGTTTATTTCTGTCGGTAACCCTGATCTTTACGCCGTGCACCAGCTGATTTTCATATTTGGGCTGGCTGGCCATGTTCTTTATTTCAACAGGAGTATAATCCACGGGTTCAAATTCTGCTCCCGGAATATCAAGTTTTTTAAGTTCAGCAATCAGTTCGCCTGATTTGATATAAGGAGCTCCAAAGCTAAGGAACGGGGCCATTGTGCCTCTGCCTTCCGAAACATTAGTACCTTCTATAAGGCACATGCCGGGATAAACAAGTGCAGTTTCAAGATCCGGGATATTGGGTGAAGGTTTTGTCCAGATGAGTCCTGTTTCATCATAATACATGTCTCTCTGCCAGTTTTCCATTTTCACGACGGTAAGATTGGCTTTGATGTTCCTGCCGATCATTCCGGATTCATTGAACATTGCAGCCAGCTCACCTATTGTGAGGCCGTGCATGATAGGAATTGGTGCAATTCCAACGAAGGAGGAGAGCCCTTCCTTTCTGATGGGGCCGTCTGCCGTAATTCCCGTAATCGGGTTGGGCCTGTCCAGTATAATCACCGGTATATTGTTTTCAGCACCGGCCTGAACAGTATAGAACAGGGTAGAGATGAATGTATAAAATC
>JBLMZM010000096.1:0-2906 GCA_050258815.1 Ignavibacteriales bacterium | reverse complement strand
CAAAAGAAAGGTTCCACTCCATTGAATTATGTTATGGAAGGCTCCTTAGAATAGGGTCCAGTCCACTTCTGTTTAATGCTCTATACATAGGTGCTTCGACTGGTCTGTCAATAAATTTTATTGATTATTACAAGGATTTAGGAGAGGCCTGGGGCCATCAGATAACAACTGAAAATAAGTTGGGAAGTCCTTTAAGTATTTTTACCCATGTTAATTTTGCCTCCCTTTTGACAGCCGGAATAGAATATAAGTATAGCATTCTTCAAAAGTCTTTCCCTTCAAGTGAAGTGAACCTTTCAATAAATGTGAAAGTGTTTGAACTATAATTCTTCTTACATTTTAGTTATTATCCATATTCAAATAAAACCATTATAGAAAGAATGACAGAAACGAGGGAAAATGAAAAATGCAGTGGTATATTTCCTTGCCTTAGTTGCATGCATGTTTAGCAGTTGTGACAAAGTCACTTCTCCGGATCATACAATAACGCTAAACTCAAAACTACACCAGTTGTTTTACTGGGGATTCACCGATATGGCAACCACAGCTACCAGAGCTCCCAATATAGGAGCAAGTGTGGGCCCGGATGTATTATATCCATGCTGGATAAATCAGAATCAAATATTTTTTTATAGCGCAGAGGAAAAAAATGCAGTAACCCGTAAAGGCTTTTTCTTATTAAATATGGATTCACAGAATTTCAGCTTTAAGGATTATAGTTTTTATCCTTTCGAGAATGACGGGATTCTTGATATAAAGAATATTGCCGGCAGCAGTAAATTTCTTGTATCAGCAAGACAAAACAATTTACAAAAGATTCTTTTAATTGAGTTAAACGGAAATGGCCCTGTTTCCTCCCGGGAACTGATAAGCGATGAATGGAAACCCGGATCGACCGCCATATTCTCATCGGGCGAAGAATTCATTTTTTACGGTACAAATCCGCAGGATAATGTAAGCGGTTTTTATAAAGCAGTTCTGCAGTCTACCGGGGCAGTCAGCCACATAGACCTTCTATATAATATTACCCTAAAGCCAAATGAAACAGCAAGTTTTGCAGTAACAAAGGATAACAGATACCTTATCTTTGGTCAGGATAATAACTCCCGTACAGGGGTAAAGTTTATGCAGCTCGGTATTGACGGCTCTGATACCACATTAAAGGTAATAGCCGACAGGGATGGCTCTTTCAATTCGGTTGCCGCAGATCCGGCAAATCCGTCTAAAGTATTGTTGAACTATGGGTTCCCGGGTGATGCTGCAGCTGTTCCGCAATGTCATATCGAGCTATTTGATTTAATTTCTTCACGAAGTGAAGATCTGGATGTCAGGACTACAAAATTTTCCGGAAGGTTTATAGTGAATGAAAATCCTTGCTTCAGCCCCGATGGCAGGCACTTTGCCTTTACAGCCGGGGCATTCGACGGTGAAGGCGGCATTTATCCCCTTGAGTTATGGATATATAGTAATGTTCAATAAACCGTTCATATAATTCTCAAATCCATTCATTAAATGAAAAATATTCATGACACTTTTATGACATCGACTTTAGAAAAATGTTGAATATAACCTGAATTCCAGCAATTTGGATAATGTGCGGAGAATCCACTCTTTCAGCCAACAAAAATAAAGCTCATGAGCAGTTAATAACGCTGTTTTTGAACTTTTTTTCTGTACAGCAACAACTCTGTAATACACCCACTCTCACCCTGTTTACCACTCTGGTTAATAAAGAACAGGCTTCAGGAGAATACAAGGTTCAGTTCAACGCCTCTTCACTGGCATCCGGGATTTATACACACAATTAGGGCTGGCCAATACAGAGATTCAAAAAAATTAGTTTATGCGAAATTGGATTAAATTCGCAAGTGATAGTGTAGTGGTCAGGATTGGCCCATTTGAATTAATTTCCGACTTGAAAGTACCTTCCGGATTGATAATACTGAAATTAACGATTCGATTGGGGGAATAAAATGAAACCAGATTATAATTTAATAGTAGTTGGTACCGGGCTTGCCGGAGAGGCTGCTGCGCTAAGATGCAGCCAGGCTGAGTGGAAGGTAGCCATAGCCGATGAACGCCCCTATGGCGGTACATGTGCACAAAGAGGCTGCGATCCCAAAAAGGTTCTTGTGGGCGCTACATATCTTATAGACTGGACAAGAAGAATGAAAGGCAACGGCATAATTGCCGAGGCAAGGCTTGACTGGCCCTCACTGATGAACTTCAAAAATACTTTTACTGATCCGGTGCCCCAAAATACTGTAAATGCAATGGAGTCGGCAGGCGTAAAGACATACCACGGAAGAGCAGAATTCCAGGATGAGAATACAATTAAAATAGGGAATGATATTATTTCGGCAAAGCATATTTTGCTTGCCAACGGCGCCAGGCCTGCCGACCTAAATATTGAAGGGAATGAATATTTAACCTATAGCGACCAGTTCCTGTCCTTAAAAAATCTTCCCGGCGATATAACTTTTATTGGCGGCGGTTATATATCGTTTGAATTTGCGCACATTGCTCTCAGGGCCGGCGCCAGGGTGAGAATAATTCACAGGGGGAAAAGACCTCTTCAGCGATTTGACCCTGATATAGTGGACATTTTAATGGAAAGCTCAAAAGAGTCGGGTATTGAAATCTTGCTGAACTCTGAAGTAACAGCTATAGAAAAAAAAGACGGGCATCTGGATGTAAAAGTAAAGCAAGGCGGAGGGGAAAATACAATATCAACAGAAATGGTTGTACACGGGGCAGGAAGAGTTCCGAATCTGGACGGAATGATGCTTGAAAATGGAAATGTCAGGCATGACAAAAAAGGTGTTGTAGTAAATGATTTTCTGCAGAGTGTAAGTAACCGGAAAGTCTATGCCGCAGGAGACGCAACACAAAGTAATGGATATCCC
>JBLMZM010000095.1:0-17849 GCA_050258815.1 Ignavibacteriales bacterium | reverse complement strand
GTCTATAATTATTTTCCCACTGACAGTAACAGTCTGAAGCGAATCAGGCTGGAAGTGCCACATCTGCGCATTCACCAGTTCACTCATAAAAAATATAAACAATATGCCCAATAAATATATTCTGTTTTTTTTCATTTTCAGTTCCTCCTTTACTTTTGATAAATACTTTACTTTGCCATGAACGAATATACCCGATGCTATCAAACGCATCAGTGTTCATAGTAGATCAAAATAATATTCCATGAATAGCTTACAATGCTATTATAAAGGCAGGGTATAAATCAGTCATCTATCGTTTGGAAGGCATTTCCTGGCAATAACCCGGATATGGCGTGAGCAGTTCAGTAAGTAAAACCGTCCCTATTGACTATAAGAATCATTCTATATACCACTGCCCTCATTGGCAGACAATGGGGGCAGCGGTATAGCTGTTCCTTATTTCATGAGATTCATCTTTCTTGTCTCAACAAAGCTTCCAGCCTGCAGCCTGTAGAGATAGACTCCACTTGCAGTCTGCATCCCCCTGCTGTCCTTTCCATTCCAGTACACAATATGCGACCCGGCCGGTCTGTCTTCATTTAGCAGTGTAGCGACTTCTCTGCCAAGCATATTATATATAACAACAGATACGTGCGTTTCTTTAGGAAGCTGGAATTTTATCGCAGTAACAGGATTAAATGGGTTAGGACTATTCTGCATCAGTTTGAACTCTTTGGGTGCCTCTACATTAACTTTTACGATATCATAGTATTTCCACTTGCCGTTATTGTCAATCTGTTTTAACCTGTATTGTAGTTCCAAACCAACTGCAGGGCTCTTATCAATAAACGAATACTCCCTTTGATTGTTGCTGTTTCCATTTCCTTTAACAAATCCCAGAGTTTCCCACTCCTTTGATTTTCTTTCAACTTCATATCCGTAATTATTAACCTCAGTTGCGGTTGTCCATTTAAGTCTTACTTCACAGTTTTCATTAGCGCTTGCAGCAAAACTGGTGAGCTCAACCGGCATCGGATCATTTAGTGTATTCCATGTACCGGCAGCTAAAAGATTAGTATGAAATGAACCTGAACTTCCACTGCAGCTGTAAACAACCGTAGGACTGGGTGTTGCACTCCTGAAGGATAAAGCGGAACTTGCTGATGAGTTGGTAACTGTGAATCTGACGGTTGCAACGTTAACCCACTCAGTTCCAACTATTCCAGCATATGCAGCATCCCCCTGGGTAAACACTATATTAATTGAGGCTACTCCGGTAAGAGGATTAGTTACTGTCATGGAACCATAAATAGTCATCGGCGGCCCGGCATTTGGTCCGTTAAAATTGTGAGCTGCCAGCAGAGTCGGATTAATTAACCCGGCAGAATTAAAATTAAAAGTTATGTTTGATGCGGCTAAAGAAATTACGCTGCTCGCACGGATTTGTACTTTTACATCGTAGTTAGCTCCGTCATTTAATACTTCTATAAAGTTAAGATCGTATGTCTGTGAGTATATTGGCCTTATAAATAAACACATACTCAGAATTAATGCGTAAAATATTTTCATATGATTTCCCCTTAATTTATCAAATAGTTTATTAGTTTTATTGTAATTGCTGATACCATTTTGCCGCCTCCCGTTATGGTACCTGTGTTGCTTTCCCGTTATTATTTAACCAATAATCATTCAGATCAGTAGCATCTATTGTTCCGTCAATATTGAAATCTGAAGTCTTGCCAGAATAATCATAGGGAGTACCGTTCTGAGGAATCCAGAAGTTGTTCAGATCTGTGGCATCGATCGTTCCATCCTGGTTAGCATCTCCGGCAATCATTCCAAAGTAACCATCCAATGCAGCCATCGGACTTACACCAAAAGCCTGAGCCTGTGACAGAGTAAAATCATAATTTGCCGTACTTGCTCCTACTGTTATTGCAGCAGCACTCATCAGTGAAAGATGGTTCCTGTGCCTTATTACGATAAAATAGTCCCCTGGGCTGACAAGACCTGCAAAATTCAACGGACTTATGCCATCAACATCCACAACAGTTCCATCATTTTTTAAGAATCCTGCGCGTTTTCCTGAAATGGTGGATGCTGCTACGGTACTTGCATTCCGTAACTCTACCAGCACCCAGTCAACCAGGTTTGTATCCGGAATTGCACTGACACTGCTAGCCGTATAACCATATTTTGCAGCAGGATATGCAGTTTCAGACGTAAGCGGAATTGCGCTTTTAAGCGCAGTGGTCATTTTACCTGCATTATAAGCACCCTGTAACAGCACTTTTGAATTCAAAACAATAGGAGGATCAAATTCATTTACCCCGGGATCGGGTGTATTAGTACGCACGTTACCGTCAATATCAGTCACCACACTTACCGGCGTGCCAATATTATTTAATGCCCAGTTCCCCTTTACTCTCAAATTTGAATTTGATATAAATCCCGGCTCCACGCTGACTGAATTGGCATCTTTTGCCGATATATTATTCCACCCTGCAAGGTTTGCCTGAGGCGCACTTCCCCAGATACCAATTGAAGGACCAGCAGCGTACAGGTCATTGTAATTCGAGTTAATTGTTCCGGTTGTTGGATTTATACCAATGGCCACGTGAGCTCCGCTTCCACCCGTACGTGAATTTGAGAAAATATTATTATAAAGGGTTACACTGGCTGAACTTCTGAAATAGCTGTAACTATTATTAGCATCAGATGCTGTTCCTGTTATATTTACACTGTTAAAATAGAATGAGCCTGTGCCTGCATCTGCAATAATTCCGCATATCTTTAAAGGATTTGCAAGACCGGCACCAAGAGCAACCATGTTGTTTGCTATTGTCCAGGTCCCATTTTTAGCATGAATTCCATAGACAATTGCATTGCCCGAGTTGTTTTTGTTAGATATATCGTATATGATATTTCTGCTCACATTACCTGATCCTTCAAGGTATATTCCCTGAGCCGTAATTGCGCTGGCAGAATTTGTGTTGGTTGCAACAATATTATATATCGTATTGTGCTCAACTGTTGCATTAGAAGCATACATGGGCGCACTTATTCCATTTATTGATGCGTAAGCATCGGAGGTAGAAGAGGTACTGCTGCTTGAGATATCATGAATTATATTGTCTTTTACCACAGCGGGTCCGCCATAGTTAACTTCAATTGCTGAATTACCACCCGTGGCAGATAAGTTATAGACAATATTTGCGAAAATGTTGTTCATAATATTTGCACCCGTGGTTTGCAGCCAGAATCCGCTATGATAACCGGTTGTGGAAGTTATATTTATGCTTCCTGGTCTTGCAGGGTCACCAATTAAATTCCCTGTAATGTCACCAAAATTGACTTTGCCGGAATAGCCATATATAATCTTGACCTGGGCAGAACCACTGTTGGTATTTATATTTTGGATTGTATTTCCCTGAATTGAGATCGGGACAGATGCTCCACTATAATAAATTGCACTGAAACCAGGACCGTTATGATTTAGTGGACCTCCGGCACAGTGGGGAGCCTGCCCTCCTATATAGTTTGCCGATATCAGGGTATTATCACCTGCTACCTCTATGCATCTCATGGCTCCAACGGATGTTGTAGCTTTATCATAAAACAGACTGTTTCCCGATATTACCCAATTTTTGTTGCCAGCCACCAAACTGATGCCTGATATTTCAAAGTTGGATATTTCATTGTTAGCAATCGTATTCGTTGAGTTTGTATATGTAGCATGGCCACTTGAGTAAATCATTTTTGCAGTCCGCGTTGTCCCTCCTATATCATGTATTAAGCAATTTGATATTGTATTATTACTATTTCCTGATTTGCCAGTTGTGGTACCAAAGGCAATTACACCTGAAGATGTGCTCAGGCATCCTCCCTCGATTATGCAGTTGCTGATAGTATTTTGCGTTGCATCATTAAGGAATGATAATGTCGAAGATGCAGTGTTCGTTGAGATATATGAATTTCTTAATAACAAATATCTTCCCGATCCATTATAACTACCATCCATGGTAACCCTGTCAACCCCATCAAAGCGTATCATTGAAGAAGATATAGTTCCCGAAATAACGCGCATTACAGAAGAATCTGGCCGGATAGTAAGCGTATAGTTTGAAGATGCCGGGTCTTCCGTCCACTGGTTCAGTGCAACAGCACCATCTTCCGTCGTATTGCCCGTAATAACAGCAGTAATGTTACCGGTAAGCTTTGCTGCACCTGTATTTGAAGAATTAATAAAGGCAAACAGGCCGTTTGCTCCAGTCAGATTTGAGAACTTCGCACCTGCACCACCCACAGTATATGTACCGGATATAGAGGGAAGTACAGTATATGAATTCACGACAGAGATTGCCGGAGCCCGGTTAATATTCCTTATAGCAGGATTGCTTACTGCAGCTGCACCCGGGGCTTTTGAGCCAAGATTATTAGAACTATCCTGGGCAGCGACAAAATACTGGATGACATCTCCTGGAGTTACGGGACTTGTTAACAGGCTATAATCTATTACAAAGCTGTAAGGACTTGCTGCATTTGTGGCAAGTGTATATTTCCAGCCATTATCTGCACTTGTATTGCCCGCAAAAGCATCACTATCGGTGGATTTTTTATAGTAAATGCGCGGCAGATTCTCGCCTGATGAAATTCCGGCATTGTCAGTGATTGCTGCAAAGCCAGTTAATACATTATTTACTAATTGCGCAGAGTTGGCAAGTGGAGTATAGTTAACCACAGGAAAAAATACATCTGAACTTAATGTAAAGGATCCGGCATCTGCACCAATATCAGTGGGGGAAAAAGCACTCCTTTGCTGCCCATCAAAGTCATCAACTACCGATGCAATGTTCAGTCCAGAGGCTTCAATTGGATTAGATGCCTGTACGTGAAGATCCACAGTTGAAATATCACCCGTTGGATTTGCAAACAGTGGATCACCTGTTCCGCTTGTTAAATCCTGGCCTGTTGCAGCCTGCCAGTCTTGAAGGGATGCCAGGTCGACACCATTATAGAATCCTGTTTTTCCCCCTATTGCTGAAACAAAGAACAGATTATAACTACTTGTAAGTCCGGTCGGGTTCACAGTGCTTCCTGCAACCTTTATCGCATAATGGTTGATGCCGGAGCTGAGGTTACCTCCTGAACGGGCATTGACGAATATGTTATCCTGGATTTGTCTTGTTCCGGTCGTCATGCTATTGAAAGCATATGTCGCAGAAGTATTACCCGTTACACCTGTTCCGCCTATATATACACTGTTGAAATAATAATTATTTGTACCAGCAGCATCATATACTCCATTTATCGCATAACCTGTAACAATCCCAACGCCTGATGCATCAATTCCCAGCCTTACCATATTGTTCTGATATATTGCTGCACCACCTCCCGCATAAATTCCCGCAATTGATGCAGTAGTTGCAGAAGTAGATAATGTCAGGCTATGAATAAAGTTGCGGGATATGACATTATTACCCGAAGCCGGACCTGAATAGTAGATACCAGCGATGTTAACTGCGGCAGCAGCGTCAGTATTAGTCAAACTGTGAATTGTATTTTGTGTAATTGAAGCAGGAGCAGTACCCCCCGTGCTTGCAATTCCAATTACACAGGATGTTGAGCCGGCAGATGCGGAGGATGATGAAGAACTTAAGTTCCTGATTGTGTTTCCTGTAACCGGAAAACTAGTTGATGTAGCTTTGTAGATACCGTAAAGCTGGTTGTTGCCCGTGCCTGTGTTCAGCTGGGACAGGCTTGCAATTATATTTCCGGAAAGCGTGGAAGCCGCAGTTGGACTGCCTGCCGCATATATGCCTGTAAGAGACTGTGCTGTGGAGTTCCTTATTGTATTTGTCTGCGCGGGACTGCCTATAGTATTCCCAGAAATAGTATAGGGCCCTCCACTGCCCTGAAAGGCTATACCCCTGAAACTTGTGGCTCCGGTACCTGTTGCAGTTACTTCTATCCCGCAGATATTATTATTCGAAATATTTATTACCCCTGGAGTTCCTGTGCCAGCCAGAATTCCGGAAAATACCTGTGCCGTGCTGCTTCCTGAATTGATGAAACTAATACTGCCAGGTTGAGTCTGGCTGCCGATTATATTTGGATTTACATTCCCGCAATTTATTGCTCCTCCAGCAAGCGTTATACACGCATTGGTGGCCATAGTGCTATTTGTCGTAAATTTAATGTTGCGGATTGTATTGCCCTGTACACTGCTGGCAGCAGAAGTATAAACATTTAGTCCAATACCCTGGAAAGTTCCGCTTCCGGTGAAGGTCATAGGGGATGCTGCCGAATTAGCCTGAGGGGAATCTCCACCAATGAAATTGTCTATTATGCTGAAGTTATTTGCATAACTGCTGTATGTAATATTGATAGCTCCGGTAGTGTAACTTCCCAACGCACGGTCAGCAGTCTGATAAAAACTGTTACCGGATATTGTCCAGTTCATATTTCCAGCTGATAACAACACTGCATAATTGTCAGATGCAGCTGAATACCAGTTATACAAATTGCAGTTCGAAATAACATTAAGGCTATTTGCCAGTGCAGATGAATTGGATCCTGATGAGTAGACCAGGTTAGCAGGCATTCCGGCACCCTCATGAATATCGCAATATGTAATAGTGTTGTTGTTATTACCGGTAGCGGTACCTGTCAGGAATTGAATAACTCCTCCCGCTGCAGATGGATTTGATCCTTCAATGCTGCAATAACTTATTATATTATTGGTTGCATCATTCTGGAAAGTAAAAACCGAACTGCTGTTGCCAGTATTACTGTTGCTGAAATCCAGATATTTTCCAGTTCCACTGAAACGGCCATCGATTGTTATACGGTCTGCACCATTAAACCTTATTAACCCATTATTAACATTTCCGGATATGGTTCTTGGTATTGTACTGTCCGGACTTATGGTCATAGTATAATTTGCACCAGATGGTGCTTCAATCCACTGGTTAAGTGCATTTGTCCCGTCTTCCGTCAGATTTTCGTGTATCACGACATTTATATTGCCGGTAACGGTACCAGCATTGACGGCAGCAAACAAGCCATATTTACCCGTCAGATTCGGATAATTTCCAGGGACATTGATTATGCCTGAGAATGAACTGTTTATAATCCAGTAATAATTAATGTTCGATAGTGAAGGAGCCACATTAATATTCTGCACCGGATTTACGATATTACCGGCTCCTGCACCTGGGATATAAGAAACGAAATTATTTGATTCATCCTGTGCCACGACAAAATACTGAATGGCATCTCCAGGTGCTGCTCCACCCCCATATAATATACTATAGTCTATTACAAAGCTGTAAGGGCTGGTTGAATTTATTGCAGCGGTATATTTCCACCCGTTATCCGTACTTGTATTCCCACCAAAGACATCAGCGTCGGAGGCTTTCTTATAATATATTCTGGGAAGATTGTTTCCCCCTGCAACTCCTGCATTGTCTGTGATTGCAGCAAAGTTTGATAAAGTAAGACTCGATGCCGAAGCAGCATTTGTTATGGGCGTGAAGGATATCCTGGGGACAAATATGTCAGAAGCCGGAGTAAAATCTCCTGCATCTGCCCCAATATCTGCAGGAGTGGAACTGCTCCTGATTTGCCCGTCATAATCATCAGAAACGGATGCTATATAAATTCCAGATGCTTCAACAGGTGTCGGACTATTTACGTGCAGGTCAAGTGACCCGCTGTCGCCCGAAGGATTTACAAAGTGGGGATCTCCGGTTCCGCTCCCCAGATCCTGCCCTGTCGCAGCCTGCCAGGAAGCCAGAGTTGTCTGCTCTATACCATTATATAATCCCACTGCACCTGCCGGGGCATAAAACAAATTATATGAGCTGTTCAGTCCGGCAGGATTAATTGCGGTTCCTGCAGCTGTTATTGCAAAATGCCTGCCCGTGGTTCCACCTGTACGGGCATTTTCGAATATATTGTTCTGAATTAATCGGGTTGTCCCCTGAGCTGCAGTATTGAATGCAAATGTATTTGAGGTTGCTCCTGAGACATTTGACCCGCCAATGTACACACTGTTAAAATAATAGTTGTTATTTCCTGCTCCGTCATAGATGCCATTGATGGCATAACCTGCGTTTATATCTGCTCCTGTTACATCTATGCCCAAACGAATCATATTATTCTGGTACGTAGCAGTTCCACCATTAGCATAAATACCGGTTATACCCGATGAAGAAACCGAGGAGTTTAATGCAAGGCTGTGAATCAGATTCCGTGAAACAATATTTGTTCCGGAAGCGGGCCCGTTATAATAAATTCCAATTACGGATACTGCTGCTGAAGCGGATGTATTTGAAAGATTTGAAATAGTATTTTGCATTATATTCTGGTTATTGACAGTCGTGGTCATGGATATACCTATCAAGCTGGCAATGGCTCCCGTGCCCGTTGAAGTTGAAGCAGAAGCAAGATTTTTAATCGTGTTTCCGCTGATTGTAAATGTACCGCTGCCTGTCGCAGAGGTAGTAGCAGCTATTCCGGTAATTTGATTATTGGCTGATGCACCGTTGGTGACGGTCATATTTGCAACCAGATTGTTCGTAATACTTGTATTAAGCCTGTTAACTGAAGCAATACCAGTAATGGATTGTGCTGTGGAATTGCTTATTGCATTTTCCAGTGATGTACTGCCAACTGTATTCCCTGAAACATTGGTCGTCCCCTGTGATGACCCCAGAGAAATACCTGTAATACTGGCAGCACCAGTACTTGTTGTTGATACAGCAATACCGCAGATGATATTATTAGAAATATTTACCGTTCCAATAGCGCCACCCGTAGTGTTAATTCCCATAATATACCCTGAACCAGGATTACTGTTGGTAACCACATAAGATATACTGGCAGCATCTGTCTGGCTTCCAATAATATTGGGGACAGTCGTACCCATATTAACACTCCCGCCGGCAATAGTAATTAATGCTACCCCGGAAAAAGCCTGTACTGTTTGATTGAGAGTGATATTCCTTATTATGTTTCCCTGAACTGAAGACGGGGTCGTCGTCCCTACATTTAGATAAATTGCATTAAAGAAATAATAATATTGCTGCTGATTGAATATATAAGGAGTTGAACCGCATTGCGGAGCGCTGCCGCCTATATAATTATTGGTAATAGTGAAATTATTTCCGGTAGAGCTAGCAATATAAATATTATTTATACCGTTCATGCCGGATCTGGCGGCTGTCTGATAAACACTGTTCCCGGTAATTGTCCAGTCAGACGAATTTCCGCCAACATATATGCCATATGAATAATTAGTACCGCCGCCGCCAGGTGTAAAATTGAATAAATTGGAGTTGGATATTATGTTATTCAGGTTACTTTTTCCTGAAGTGCCCGAAGAATATATCAGGTTGTTTGGCACTGTTGCTCCGTCATGTACTGAACAGTGATCTATGATATTATTACTGTTTCCGAGGGCAGCGGTCGACGTTCCGAAATAAATTACCGCCCCCGAAGCCTGATTATTTACGCCTGTAACCTCGCAAAATATAAGTGAGTTGTTTGAAGCTGCATTAATAAAGTTAACAGCATAACCGGATACTGAAGTATTTGCAATTATAAGCTGTGGTGTTGTGCCGTTTCCTTCCGGCCTGCCGTCAAAAATGACATACTTTGCTCCATTAAGATTTATTGTTTGTGCAGCGCTGCTGGTAATAGATAAACCCGCTGCCCCGGTTTCCGGACGGATTGTAAGCGTATTTACAGCATTAATACCATTAAGATTTGCAGCTGTAAAAGAGATGGGAAAAGTTTCCGAGGTTGAAATATATGTAGCTTTCAATTCCCAGATTAAAGGTGTGGAGGCCGGATTCGACTGAAGATTTTGCAATGCTGCTGTCAGAGAAGCAAAATCTCCCCCCGGACCGATTTTCTTTATAGTTTGTGCCAAAACAAAATTATCAGAAATCAGGACTGATATTAGTAAAAGTAACAGAGTATACAGTTTTTTCATAGTGATCCCTTCTATGTATGATATGGATAGCAATAATTCTGTTTCTATACAGATAAAGGGTCAGAGGAGATCAAATAAAGGATTTATTAGCAGAGATATTCTGAAAGATATATTCACTTATCAAGAGAAAAACGTGCCTGCACAAACTATCAGTTGCCTAAACATACTTCTTGAAGTCGGGTAATAATTTACCGGATTGCCAAACAATTGTCATATTCAGAATTATTCGTACTACTATTGTCCAAATTGATAATTCTGATTCCTGCAAATGTAAATAATGGTATATACCATATTTCGTTCTAAGATAAAGGTTTAAATTGCAGTTGGCTGTAGGTGTATGACTGTTATTTTTGTAGTGATTTGGCCTACTTACCCGATGAATCTCATTTGTGGTAATATTAAGTATTCAACGGACTGAGCATGCCAGAGTGGCTGGTAAATAACTATTAGTTAAATATCATCAGGACAGAGAAGAGAAACCTGTAATTTTACAAGTGCCGCAAACTCAAAATTTCTTCAGAGTATCTCTATTACGGATTTTGAACTATTAAGCCTCTTAACTGATCTAATTTTTCGTCTGTCAAAGGCTTGGGGCATTTTTCTACCGGACCATAGGAATGTGTAGCAATAAATTTATTTAATCCTAAACATTTTACAGCATAACCTAAACGGCACTGATGCCTGGAACCTTCAAAATTCACATAATACGCTTTGCAACCGTCACAAGTTATAGTTTCCATTTAGTCTCCTTTTTATATATTTTCATCAGTTCAGTGAGTTCGTTTTCGTTTGCAGGATTTTATTGCTATCCGAAAGATAGTTACCTTAAGAAGCCCATTCTGCATGTATCCATAAATTTCGTCAATAATTGTCATATTTACGGATTACAATATACTCAATATTATGCTCCTTCGATAATGCAATTTTAATTCCTCTTAATTATTCTAAAATCCAGAGGGTACTTAATACTTTGCGAGGCATAAATCTTTATAGTAGAATATCCGTTTCATTTTCGTATATTTGAACCTTCAATTTTTAACTTTAGATAAAGAATTATAAATGATAAGTACTAGCAGTATTACGCTAAGCTTTGGTAAACGTACGCTATTCGAAGATGTGAACATTAAATTTACTCCAGGGAATTGTTACGGAATCATTGGCGCCAACGGATCAGGTAAATCAACTTTTATTAAAATTCTCTCCGGCGAAATAGAACCCAGTTCGGGCGAAGTAATTATTACACCAGGTGACCGGCTTGCCACACTGAAACAGAACCAGTTTGAGTTTGATAACTATGAGGTCCTGAGAACGGTAATGATGGGACATAAACGGCTCTATTCTATCATTGAGGAGAAGGATGCTCTTTATTCAAAACCCCATTTTAGCGACAAAGACGGTTTAAGAATTGCAGAACTTGAAGGAGAATTTGCAGAACTCAATGGATGGGAAGCAGAAAGCGAAGCCGCTGAGCTGCTTACCGGCCTTGGTATTAATGATGAACTTCATACGAAACAGATGAAGGAACTCACAGGAAATGAAAAGGTAAAGGTGCTACTGGCACAGGCACTATTTGGAAACCCCGATATTCTGCTTCTTGATGAGCCTACAAACCACCTCGATATTATCTCAATTGGCTGGCTGGAGGACTTTCTTGAAAAGTTCAAAAATACTGTTATTGTGATTTCACACGACAGGCATTTCCTAAATCAGGTATGTACCCATATCGCCGATATTGATTACGGTAAGATCCAGATGTATACGGGCAATTATGATTTCTGGCTCGAAAGCAGTCAGCTGGCCCTGAAACAGGCAAAGGATGCAAATAAGAAAATAGAGGCAAAAAGGCAGGAACTTCAGGAGTTTATATCCCGGTTTTCGGCCAATGCGTCCAAATCCAGACAGGCAACATCCAGGAAAAAACAACTTGAAAATCTCACACTCGAAGATATCAAGCCTTCCTCACGGAATATGCCATATATTGCATTTAAGCCTAACCGGGAAGCCGGAAATAACCTGCTTGAGATAAGGGATCTCTCAAGACAAAACGGTGGTGAAACCCTGATTAATAATATTTCACTTAAAGTGGAAAAGGGCGATAAAATTGCATTTGTCGGACCTAACGATCTTGCAAAAACAACTCTTTTTAAAATACTGGTCGGTGAGGAGAAGCCTGACAATGGAAGCTTCGATTGGGGTGTCACTACCTCCCTGGCGTATTTCCCCAAGGACAATGCAAGTTATTTTGACGTTGATTTGAATCTTATCGACTGGCTAAGGCAGTATTCAAAGGAAAAGGATGAAACTTATATCCGGGGATTTCTCGGGCGGATGCTTTTCAGTGGCGAAGAATCCCTTAAAAAAGCAAATGTTCTTTCCGGGGGAGAAAAAGTACGCTGTATGCTTGCAAAGATGATGCTGAGCGGGGCAAACGTACTTCTCATGGATGAACCCACAAATCATCTTGACCTTGAATCGATTTCCGCATTAAATAACGGTCTGATGGATTTTAAGGGAACCATTTTATTTGTTTCACATGACCACCAGTTCATTCAGACAGTTGCAAACAGGATAATTGAGATCGTTCCATCGGGAATTATAGATAAACGTATGGCCTTTGATGAATACCTGAATGATGAGGATATTAAAAAAGTACACAATTCTGTCTATCATGCTTCTGTAATTAATATATAGTTGCAGTACTTAACAAGGTCAGATTTTATTCAAATATATACAGTAGAATAGCTTACTGAAGCTTATAAGAAAAGAGTCCGGCGGAGAATAATAATTCTCCGCTGGTTCTTAAAAACGACAGGGTTTATTTACCAAAAGACCTTTCAAAAAGTCCGGCAATTGCTTTTTTGCCGTTCTCTTCCAAAAAGCGGGTTCCTGTTCCGGTAAAGTAAATGTGGCTTATAACAGGTTCATTTCCCTTTTCTAATTTCACCCAGTCTGTCTGATCCCAGTTAAACCATGCATCTCGTTTCTGGTCGAATACAAACAGGGGCTTATTGCATATCTTTGCAAACTCCGTTCCCCATCCTGTGCCGCCTTTAACGGTTTTGTCGTCCATGATCTCCCCTATCACATAAATTTCCTGACCATTGTTGATCTGGTACCAGATGCTCTGCAATATCTTCCGGAAGGTTGCTGTTTTAGGAAAGTTGCGGTTCATAATCTTTGATACATATTCCAGACTTACGTCCCCGTTTTTCAATTCATCGTGATTCAGCATGCGCATACCGCGCTTTCTTATGATTGAATGTCCTTCAAACGTAAAATTTATTTCTTCAATGCCCAGGCGTTCAGCATTTGCCCCAAATTCAGCCTCTGCCCCCTGAATTCCGCCACTAAATAATATACAGTCTTCTTTTTTCATCTTTACTCCTTTTTTTGTTGTTGATTCGCTATCCTGCCAGATATGCAGCATATAATGAATATACATCATTACTGATTTAAAAGCATTTTTATGGGTTTTTGCAGGGAGGTTATCCCCGGATTTGCTTTGTATGAGTTCAGAAATGTCTTTTGTATTTCAAATTCCGCCCAGCGAAAATAATGAAATTCCACGTCATTTTATACAATTTTCAGCTGCGGACATAAATTATTTTTATAAATTACTTTATAACCAGTTCCATGAAAAACAGTGAATTTAAATCCTCTTTACCACTATAATGGTCATATCATCATGAAATGTCTTATTTCCGCTGAATCTTTCAATGTCCCTGATTATTATTTTCTTAATTTCAGATGCCGGCAGTTCATTCAGGTCTGTTCCTTCAATCAGTCCCCGCAACCTTTCTATTCCGTAGAGATCTTTTGATTTTGACTGTGCCTCAACTATCCCGTCAGTAATCAGGAATAATATGTCCCCAGGATTAAATTCAAAACAATTTTCTTCATAATGCACATCCCTGATCATTCCTAAAGGAAACCTGGGGTCGCTGGAAACCAGAGTTAAAACAGTTCCGTTTTTTTTAATCAGAGGATTAATATTGCCGGCATTAACATAATTAATATTATTGTTGTAAACATCCACTATCAAAATGCATGCGGCAACAAAGGCACGCTTATCTGTTTTTAAATACAATATCCTGTTGACTCTGTTAAATGCACTTTTAATGTACTCCTCCTCCTGTGTCGCAGTCAGAATCATTCCGCTTGCCAATACTGCTGTCATTGCCGCCTTCATTGCCTTTCCCGAAACATCCCCAATTAGAATCCCCGGCTTATTTTCGCCACCGTCCCGTTGAAAATAGTCAAAGAAATCACCGCCAACCTCATTTGCAGGGATGCATATTCCTGATATATCCAGTCCCTCAAATACGGGATCAGCATTAGGCATAATTGACATTTGAGCATCATGGGCTGCTTTGAGCTCTATTTTCATTCCTATTATCTTAAGTCTGCGTTTATAGAGAAAATATGCCAGGCAGATCAACAGCAGAATAACCAGGACTGTAAACCACTCAGTTTTCCAGAACGGAGGAGTAATTATGAGTCTGACCGATACCCCCTTATCATTCCAGATGCCGTCACTGTTTGATGCTTTTACCATAAAGACATATTCACCTGGCGATAAAGTAGTGTAATTAGCAAATCTTTTGGATGCGTCAACAAAATTCCAGTTCTTATCCAGGCCTTCCATTCTGTATGCATATTGGTTTTTCGCAGGGGCCATATAGTCGAGAGCTGAAAACTCAAAGGCAAAAACATAGTCCTTATAAGACAACTCGATTTCTTTGACTTCAGAAACAGGATAACCGAAATCAACCTCTTTGTTAAGTTTACTGAAAGAGGTGATAATAACCGGTGGGATATGATGGTTGCTCCTGATCCTGTCAGGGTGAAAAGAGTTGAAGCCATTAATGCCGCCGAAGTATAATTCGCCGTTTTTCCCCTTAAAGTATGCCCCGCCGTTAAATTCGTCGTCCTGCAGTCCATCTTTAACGTTATAATTAGTAAATGTGCCTGTTTTGAGATCGTACTTTGACAATCCGGCATTTGTACTCAGCCATAAATTTCCGAAGTTATCTTCAAGTACAGCATATATGGAATTGCTGGGCAATCCGTTCCTCTCATCAAAGCGCTGAAATTTTTCAGTTACCGGATCAAATTTATTCAGGCCTCCTCCCCAGGTGCCCAGCCAGAAGTACCCGTCCTTATCCTCGTGAATTGAAAATATATGATTGCTGCTGAGTGAATTTACGTTCCGGGGATCATGAATGTAACTTTTGAATTTCCCGGTTTTCCTGTCAAATTTATTGAGGCCGCCGCCTTCTGTCCCAATCCATAAATTTCCCGCCCTGTCCTCAAATATACTTCTTATGTAATCATTACTCACACTTTCATTATTGCCGGGGATATTTCTAAAATGTATGAAATTGCCCTTAGCCTGATCGAAACAGTCCAGTCCGTTTCCATAGGTACCCACCCATATTGTGCCATCCCGGGCCCTGAAGATTGCCCTTATTTGATCTGATGACAGGCTGCCCGGATCAATCGGATTGTGTCTGAAAATCCTGCACCTGGCCGTTTGCTTGTTGAAAATGCTGATTCCGCCGCCTTGCGTCCCTATCCATAAACTTCCGCTTTCATCGGCAGTAATTACCCTGATAACATTTGCACTCAGGCTATGAGGGTCAGATGGATTATTTTTATAATGAGTATACTTACTATTCTTCCTGTCTAGCCGGTCAAGCCCGGCATGCGTTCCAATCCAAAGTACACTGTCACTATCTTCGTATATGGACCAGACTATTGAATGGCTTAAACAGGCCGGGTCACCGGGTCTGAAAATATAATGATAAAACTGGCCTCCTCCGCGTGACACTTTGCTCATTCCGCTGCCATAGGTACCAATCCACATTATACCGGAACTATTCTTATAGATACACCTGATTTCATTATAACACAGTGAGCTGGCATTGAAAGGATCATGCCTGAAATGATTGAATTTTCCAGTTTTGGGATCAAGCAGATCCAATCCCCCGCCGTTTGTACCTATCCATATTATTCCTGAGTCATCCTCATTCACGGCGTAAATTTCATTGTGACTTATGCTGTTGGGATATCTGGGATTATGCTGGTATGTAATTGATTCAGGATCAGTTTGTTTATCCCCGGGATTTAGCAGACAAACCACCCCATTATCGGTACCGACCCAGATATTTCTCCTCTTGTCCTCATATATTGTTCGTATCAGGTTATGCCCCGTAACATTTTTTTTGTCATTTCCGGCTTTTATACTGATAAATTCCGGCGATGCCCCCGTCATGTTTATTTTATTTAAACCGTCTGACGTACCAACCCATATTTTACCTGAATGGTCATTCAGCAGGGATTGGATGCTGTTTCCGGCCAGACTGCCTTTATTGTTAACATCATGATAATATCTTGTAAATTTATATGAAGCATTACTTAGTTTATTTTTTTCCATCCTGCACAGACCATTATCTGTACCAATCCACAAATTACCCTGATGGTCCTCCGTGATAGCATATATTATGTTGTTGCTAAGCGAATTATAATTCGCCGGATCATTGACAAATCTGTTTATTTTTCGGGTTGAAGGATCATACCTGTTTAAACCTGAGTTGAAGGTTCCGATCCAGATAATTCCATCATGGTCTTCAAACAATGCGGTAATATCGTTGTAACTTATACTGTTTGTATCATTGGGGTTGTTGCGTAGGATCGTGAATTTATAACCGTCATAAATATTTAGCCCATCTTCAGTACCAAAATACATCAGTCCTTGTTTATCCTGTAAGATGCATTTGACTATGCTCTGGGACAATCCCTGGTTGTGGAATATCTGGTCAAAATAAATATCAGTCGATTGAGGATAAAGCAGTATAGATATAAATAATTGAATAATAGCCAGATAAAAAATAATATTATTGGTTGGCGGTCCTTTCCTTTTCAGCCCCCGGGGAATGACATTTTTGATAGTGTGGCTCATATTTATACCAATTGTTAAACTGGCTTAATAAAAGAGAATCCTCTATTACTCTGAACCAATACAATTCTTTCATAAAATAGTAAGTTTAACTTTCATTTCAAAGGTGCATCGCCGGGAATGCATGAATAAGTCATTATTCAACTTTAATTACCCTCGTGCGTTTTCCGGTTCCGTTTTCATTGAAGGCTTCAATCTGAAAATAGTAGGTTCTGTCCTTATCCATAGCCGTAAAATAATATTCATTTGCGCCATAAATCATTATGCTGTTGTATAGTTTATCAGGAGCAATACCCGTATAAATTGTGTACCCGTCTGCATCATCAGACTGCAACCATTTGAGCCAGGCATTTCGCCTCTCGCTTTCACCCCGGAGAACGATGAAACCTTTCACTGTATCCGGGACTTCCCCTGTACCTTTCCCGAATATTCTTAAGCCGCTCAGAGCGAATTTGCCGGTGGGAACGTGTAAGTTCTCTATTTTAATATAACGCGCCTGAACCGGCTGCTTCAATTCCACATAATCGTGAGGAATGTCTGTCTTATTCTGCGACTTATCAATCAGTATCTTCCACTCTTTCGCGTCATTTGAGCAATACATTTTGTACTGATGAAAAATACCAGCCTGCTTACCCACAAGTTCAGCATTCTGGTCGGCATAATTTATCTGAACGGCATCTACCCTACACACGGATCCCAGATCACTTTGTAACCACTCACCCGCATTTGCCGAAGCCGCGCTCCAGTACGTTTTGATGTTTTCATCAACGGCGAAATTGGCATTGAAGCCTCCAAAAGAGGAGGAGACCTGAACAGGCTTGCTGAAATTCAGAAGCATCCATCCCGTAAAGCCGCTTTGCACTTTATCAGGATCTGCAGCATCAACACCCTTTTTTGCCTCAGGAAGATAAT
>JBLMZM010000094.1:0-2578 GCA_050258815.1 Ignavibacteriales bacterium | reverse complement strand
TATGCTACTTTAAAAGGCAAAATTATCCGCAAGATTTATATCAGCTGCATCGATCCTTTCGGTTATAGTTTACTGGACACTGCCATTTATCCTGTCAGCTTCACAAAGAAAACTGGTAACTTTTTGCATATCAACACCAAAGAAAAGGTGATAAGCGACCTCCTGTTAATTCACCAATTTCAACCCTTTGATTCATTACTTTTCAAAGAATCGGAGCGATTGATCAGGATGCAGAAATATGTACAGGACGTAGTTGCTTATCCTTCGATGGATTCGCCCAAAGCTGATTCTGTGGACATCTATATAAGAGTCATTGATATTTGGAGTATCATCCCTACTTTGCGCAGGACAGGGCAAAGTTATGAGACCGGCCTTGCAGACAATAATTTTTTAGGCTCGGGCAACAGGTTTCTGGTGGATACCAGATTTGGCAACGGAATTAAGGGCTTTGTTCCCCAATGGGGCTATACCATTTCCAATATTCGGAATTCACATATAACAGGTAGTCTGCAATATTATTTTGAAGGAAATAATGATCTTGTCAGAAATCAGCAAATCATGAAACCGGCTTATTCTTCATTAAGTATTAACTTGTCCACTTTAAGCTTAAGTAACCGGTTTCTGGTCAGGAGTATTGAGTTGAACCGATCGTTCTTTTCTCCATTGACAAGATGGGCAGGAGGCATTTTTATTGGTCAGTTGGGCACCCTTCAAAACTATATTGCGAATGACAGTGTCCGGTATTTATCTTCCAAAACCAATTTGCAGGATTACTGGGGTGCAGTGTCCATCCCTTTATCGAAAATTAGGAGGCAGGCTGCCCGCTCTTCCAGTATTATTCTTTCGGTACGATTATTAAAAACCCGGTATCCGGAGGCAATCCCGGTATCAGAAACAATTACCCTTTTTAATGATGAAAGTTTCTATTTTGCCGGCATTGGCATCGCTTCCAGAAAGTTTATCCGGGACCGGTATGTATTTAATTACGGGAAGATAGAAGATATTCCTGTGGGGCGTTCATTTGGCATAACCACGGGAATGCATAGGCAGAAAAATGATCTGTTTTATTTGGGATTGAAAGCTGCCTGGGGTGATAATTATACCTTTGGTTACTTGAGCACGCTTTTGGAATATGGCACTTTTATCGGTTCCGGTGGGTTGAGGCAACAGGTAATTACTGCAAGGGCCAATTATTACACCCGTTTGTTTAATGCAGGATACTGGAGGATCAGGCAATTTATAAAGCCAACCGTAGTTGTGGGCATCAACAGATTGCCCACTGACAACCTTAGCCTGGGAGATGCCATGAAAGGATTTGATGAACTGAAGAATCCGGCTACCCGAATGATGGCTTTAACATTACAGACCCAGAGTTATTCTCCATGGGAAATATATGGATTCCGTTTGGGCCCTTATTTCTTTTCTTCCTTTGGGTTGCTTTCCCATCATGACAATTTAAGTTCGGGCAATCGTTTTTATTCGGCCTTGGGACTTGGGGTGCTAATAAAAAACAATTATCTGCTTATTAACACCTTTCAGGTATCCTTTACGTTTTATCCCTTCCTTCCTGAAAGAGGTTATAATATTTTCAATTTGAACGCCTATAAAACGACCGATTACGGATTAATCGATTTTGAAATATCAAAACCACAGGTTGTAGAATACAGATAAGATATTCTTCTTTTTAAGACGCAGCTTTTTCTTTTTAACAACTAATTATCAGGGATTTATTATTGAGTTAGTAAAACTAAAGGAAAGCAGTGATTGTTATTTAAATGCAACCTTAAATTCTATTATCATGAACTATTCAGACAATCAGAACAGAGAAAAACTTTCTAAAGTCAAAGACCCATTGTCGGGTGCTGGATTGAAAAATAAGAAAGGTTTTAACAATCCATCCGAAGAACAATTGGATGAACAATTTCCTGATTATCCCGTCTACCCTCCCGATGAAGATATTTACAGTATTTATAAAAAAGAAGCGGAAGTGGATATAGAACATCCCTTCGAAGGCAAAAATACGGTTGACAAAACAAGGCCTCTGTCCATCAGGGAAAATGAAGAAGATGATTATATCGCCCATGATCTTGATATTCCGGGAGCCGAATTGGACGACGATCAGGAAATTATTGGCAGCGAGGATGAAGAAAATAATTATTACAGTCTGGGAGGGGATAACCATGAAGACCTGGATGAAAATTTGGGGAACGACTTTGATTAAGCGTTCATGCAAAGAATAATATTTTTTAAACAAACAGATATGTTATTAGCGGGATGCTTAAACCACATAGCACTAGTTGCAAACAAGCACGTTTTATTTCATAAACAAAACCATGGAAACAAAACAAATTGTTTTATCGGAAAGACCACAAGGCTTCCCGACACTAAATAATTTCAGGATAGAAAATATTAAAGTACCCGAAGTTCAGGAAAATGAAGTGATGGTTGAAGGATTGTATTACTCGGTGGACCCCTATATGCGGGGCAGGATGAATGACGCGAAATCTTATATTTCTACCTTTCAGATTGACCAGCCCATATCAGGTGGGGTGGTTGGGAAAGTTATTCAGAGTAAGAC
>JBLMZM010000093.1:0-8795 GCA_050258815.1 Ignavibacteriales bacterium | reverse complement strand
AGGCGGGTGAGATGTTAAAGAAGATCGTGCCTGATATACAGAAGACTGCAGAACTGGTTCAGGAGATCACGGCAGCCTCCAATGAGCAGAACAGCGGAGCCGAGCAGATCAACAATGCCATCCAGCAGCTAAATCAGGTCATTCAGCAGAATGCCAGCGTCAGCGAGGAAATGTCCTCTACATCCGAGGAACTTGCCAGCCAGGCCGAACAGCTCCAGGACGTGATCTCATTCTTTAAGGTTGAGGCAGGGAACAGGTCTTTTAATAATACTAAGAAGACAAATGGACAAAATTCAAAAAAACTTAGTGTTGCACATACTGTCAGCAGGCAGTCTATATTGACTGATGCCTCAGCTAGAAACGTCAAAAAAAACGGGGCTCATATTGATATGAACACAGACAAGATCGACTCGGAATTTGAAAAATATTAGTCCCGGGAGGGGAGAAATTTCTAAACTGACTTCATCAATTTATGAATCAGATGGGGACCAGAGATGTCCAGTCTCTGGTCCCACAGATTGAATTGATTTATGCTATATCAATCCAAATGCTTTTATTACTATAATCACTCCCATTAATCCCATGATTACAAACAGAAAGATAAGCTCCCAGGGTAGTTTATAATTATTGCCATCCTTGTCAGCTTCCGCAGCAGTTTTATTCCCTGCTTTATTTTCAGGCCCGGTCTTTTTTGCCTCTTCTGCTTTTAGGGCTGTCTTTTCTTCGGTTTTAGGGGTTGTGGATTTGGGAACTGACTTCTCTGTCAGAGTTTTATTCTGTGCCATTTTTGAATCTCCTCAAAAGTAAAATTGCCTAAATGCATTTCCGTTAATGCAATCATTTACATATTTTTCCCGGGCATGACCATAATGCAATTTATCCATTTATATATAGTCCGATTTCTCTTTCCAGGGACTATATACAAATCATATAAGGTACACCTTTCCAGTGTACATCAGATGCCCGGCAACGGAATTAATAAATCTGGGGATATATCAGGCTAATGGAGGAGAGCGGCCTTTTAATATGCTGTATTTAACCGACTCATAGGTCAGTGAAATATCGCTGAGATTCAGTAAAACAAATTCGTGAGTGTCCGGTGGAATATATGTATTGCCCAGACATACAGGAGAAGAAAAATATTTAGCATTATTTACCTGAAGATGCTGGTTAATTGCCCAGCGGAGCTTGGGTTTGTCATCAGTCTGATGCTTCTTAACGACAGTTGTTGCATTATCGCCCCCGGGAATATACAGAGTATATACTGAATTGCCTACCGATACCTGAATGATGGTAACGTATATGAAGGCGACGAAAAAGTTAAATGCGTATCTGCGAAGCAGGTTCATCTGATAAACTACTAAACATTGATAATACTTTAATATAAAAAAAAGATAGACCAAGTTAAAGGGAAGAAAGTACCTTCCTGCTCCGGTACTTTCCTTTCACTCTTTACTGTGGTTTTCATTTCAGAGATTATTTTTCAGGAATTCACGCAACTCTTCCACAGTATGAAAAAGATAATCACTGTTTGATTCCATAACCAGGGCCTTGGCATAACTATCCCACACAACTGAGGCAATTTTTATACCTGCTGCCCTGGCTGCTTTTATATCAGCCGGAGCATCTCCTATCAGAAGAGTTCTATCCTTCTTCAGGTTATACTTTTCCACAAAGCTCAGGATTCCTTCTGGATGAGGCTTATACTGTTTAACATCGTTACCCGTAATAATCATGTCGAAGTAATCATAAAGACCAAGTTTTTTCAGCGTAATTGTGGAAGCTTTCTGCCCTTTGCCTGTAAAAACTGCGAGCGGAATTCCTGTAGATTTAACTTCTTCAAGAATATCTATTATTCCAGGATAGGCGTCAGCCAGGGCGGCGTGGTGTTTCCTATAAAAATCAAAATAATCAACGTGTGCCTCCATGTACTTGTCGCCCGTTAGTTCTTTCAGTATTTCATCCTCCGGGGGTCCGAATAGTGATATAAGTTCTTCCGGAGTATAGGATTTATTAAGATATTTTTCTGCTACATGATTAAAAGCCGCAAAAATTAGTTCATTAGTAGATGTCATTGTCCCATCTATATCGAAAAGTAAACCATCAAAATTTCTCACATTCCATCCTGATTAATGCTAAAAACCAATATTTTACCATCCATATTTGTAGCGGCAAAAGTATTATCGCCAGTCTGCTCAATTGTAAGCACCCGTGCAGTACCTGTAAAAAGGAGGGGCTTAAAATTGAAATCCTTGTCAATTAAATACACAATGCCGTTTTTCGAACCGAAAATAATATTTCCGCTTTCCTCCAGAGGAGTAACCGGTGTTGTATCAAGTCCGAATTTAATGTTTATTTCTTTTACCAGTTTGCCCTTTTGAGCATTGACCACATAAAAATTATCTGTATAGCCTTTAATCAACAGATTTTCCTTGTTACTGCTTATACCTATTGATTCCCAGCAGGGAAAGTTATCCTTGCGCCACACGGTTTTACCCAGCAGCAGGTCCACTGCAGATACAAATTTATCGGGCGTAGCCACATAAACATTTTTACCGTCAGAGACAGGGGTACAGGCTGCGGGTGAATAATAAAAGTTTTTATTTCCGGTCCACTTCCAGTTCATAACTCCTGAACGGGCATCAACGCAGTACAGATAATTATCCCAGCTTCCGTAAACCAGTTTGTTTTCGACATAAAGCGGCAGGGTTTCTATCATACCTTTTGCGCTATTATTTTCCCATACGGGATCCAGCGTATGAAGATCATAGCATACCAGTTTTCCTGTTGCCGTTCCCAAAATAACTACTGTATCCGGTTTTGCCCCGCTCATAAGTTTTTTGTCGCCATTATAGCCAAATGTAAGCAGTTGTGATGTTATGGGTTCTCCAATTCCTATGGTCTGAAGCACACTACCACTTTCAGCATCAATCGTAATTAAATCACCCTGAATTGTGCCAACTGCCAGTATATTATCGGCTATGACTGGTCTGCTGAAAATAGTACCGCCCGATTTATACTGCCATAGAGTATTACCGCTTTGATCAAAGCAGGATACAGTACCATCTTTAGAAGCTGAGTAAACCTTGCCATTCCATACCAACACCGGGGTTACCATTGTAGTTCCGAGGTCTTTCTGCCACAAAAGCTTCGAATTATAATTCAGGAATTGAGCAGAATCAATTTTGGGGATTTCCAGCTTGCTGGTTTTTGAAATTGCGCCCCACTGTTCCGGGATGCTATCCCTGTTAATTTCACTGAAGAAGAGGGAATCAGCCGTATTTTCTACCTGTGTATAACCCCAGGATCTCTTTGCATCTCCCAGTGTGCTGCGCCCCATGGCTGCCGGTATTCCATTGAAATCAAGCAGCTTATTTGTATGTCCATGCCCGACAAGTATGGCTCTTATATTGTAACCTCTTAACCTGTTTGTTACTTCAAACCAGTTATCAACTTCTGAAGTAAGGGGATGGTGGGCGCAAAATATTATCTCCTGGGCCTTATCTGTCCTGGAAAGCTGATCATCCAGCCATTTCAGGTCATCTGCCGCAAAATGGCCGCCGCCGCCTTTCCAGGGAATGGCACTGTTAAGCCCAATAAATCTTATCCCGTTAAAATCAAAATTGAAGCGGGTGTTACCCCAAAGTTCAGCAAATCTTACGAATCCGCTTTCGCTCCATTTGGAATCGTGGTTGCCCGGAATAATGTAATACTTGATTTTTAAGTTATCCAGGATCTGTTTTGCAGTATCCAGTTCATCATTTCTGCCTTTTTCGGCGATATCACCAGTCGCAATTACAAACTGCAGATCGGAACGTTTATTTATATCTTCTACAATTGCTCTCATGTACTCTTCGGCTTTTGGAGAACCGATATGCAGATCGGTTATCCAGCCGAATTTAAATGGCTGTGCATAACTGAGAGCTGTCAGCAGTAATAAAAGTAGAATGGTATGAGTGAGTTTTTTCATTTTCAGCCTTATTCTGTTAAGATTAGGAGTAAGAATAATATTATATTAAGTTGTAAAACACTTTTGATGCTGTTTTTATTATACAAATTTACGAAAATATTCCTTTTTAAGTTAAAATTGAAAACAATTAAGCGGAATAATTATACCTGTCAGAACTTTTTCCAAATACAATTGTTAAACAATAAGTAATTCGATAAATTACTTCTATATGATGCAAAAGGGGTTTGTGTAGCTAGTCTCAGAACGTGACTCAGAAGTTGAGAGAAAGTTATTCGTTGAATTTGCAAGCATTGATTTTTATATTACTTATCTAAATTTTTGAGAGATAATGGAACAAATACGAAATTTTTGCATAATTGCGCATATAGATCATGGTAAGTCTACAATAGCCGACTGTCTTCTGGAAAGAACCGGCGCTGTGACTGAACGTGAGGCAAAAGCTCAGTTGTTGGATGATATGGATCTGGAGCGTGAAAGAGGAATTACTATTAAATCCCACGCTATACAGATGAAGTACAAAGCTAAGGATGGAATTGACTATACACTGAACCTGATTGATACGCCGGGGCATGTCGATTTTTCATATGAAGTATCCCGTTCTCTGGCTGCATGCGAAGGAGCAATCCTGGTTGTTGATGCTGCACAGGGAGTGGAAGCCCAGACAATAAGTAATTTATATCTTGCCATTGATGCAGGTCTTGAGATCATTCCGGTAATAAATAAAATTGATCTTCCGAGTGCCATGGTAGATACCGTAAAAGGTCAGATAATAGATCTTATTGGCTGCGATGAGAGCAGCATTCTGCTGGCAAGTGCCAAGTCAAGAATAGGAATTGATGATATTCTTGAAAATGTGGTTCAGAAGATTCCTGCTCCTAAGGGGGACCCTGATGCGCCTTTGCAGGCATTGATTTTTGATTCTGTTTTTGACGCCTACAGGGGGGCAATTGCGTATGTCAGGATCTTTAATGGCACATTACACGAAAAGGATGTGATCAAATTTTTTGCAAATGATAAAAGTTTTATTGCAGAAGAAATTGGCATCCTGGGCCTAAGAAAAATGAAAACTAAGGAGTTATCGTCTGGAAATGTAGGATACCTGATCTCGGGTGTCAAAGACGTGCATGATACCAAGGTTGGCGATACGGTAACTCTGGCGAAGAATGGAGCCTTGCATCCGCTTCCTGGCTATAAAGAAGTAAAACCGATGGTTTATAGCGGGCTGTATCCCACAAATACAGAAGAGTATGAGGACCTTCGGGATGCTCTTGAAAAATTCAGGCTTAATGATTCTGCGCTGGTCTACTCACCGGAAACTTCTGCCGCACTGGGTTTTGGATTCAGATGCGGGTTTCTTGGAATGCTGCATATGGAAATTGTGCAGGAAAGGCTTGAGCGGGAATTCAACCAGTCGATTATCACTACACTGCCTAACGTGGAGTATAATGTTTTTAAAAAAGATGGAACGATGATAATCGTCGATAACCCTGCTGACATGCCTGATATGGGGGATATTGAAAAAATTGAAGAACCTTATGTAAAAGCACAGATTGTGTGCCCGAGCGAATATCTGGGTAACCTTATGAAACTGGCAACAGATAAGCGTGGAGTATATAAGAATACATCGTATATAGATCCGACCCGCGCTGATTTACAGTATGAATTTCCTCTTTCTGAGATCATTTTTGATTTTTATGATAAGCTGAAATCATTCTCAAGAGGCTACGCTTCTTTTGACTACGAATTTATTGGATACCGTGAATCAGAACTTGTTAAGCTTGATATCCTGCTTAACGGTGAGCAGGTAGATGCCTTGTCAATTATAGTGCACAAGAGCAAGTCATTTGAATGGGGCAGAAAGGTATGTGAAAAACTAAAGGATCTGATCCCCAGACAGATGTTCGAAATAGCCATACAGTCAGCAATCGGTAATAAGGTCATTTCAAGAAGTACTGTAAAAGCTTTAAGGAAAAATGTGCTTGCCAAGTGCTATGGTGGTGATATCACACGTAAGAGAAAACTTCTGGAAAAGCAGAAGGAAGGTAAGAAGAGGATGAAACAGGTTGGTAATGTGGAAATACCGCAGGAAGCATTTTTAGCAGTTTTACAAATTGAAGAATAGGAGGTTAATTGTCTTTTAAGGATAGCGCCAGAAGATTCCTGGGCATAAAAACTGAAGAGGAATTGAAGGCTGTGCATACGCCGCAGCAGAAGTTCAGGAATTTTGTTGAGACACTGGTATTTGCGCTGATTGGTGCATTATTGATTAAAACATTTTTGCTGGAGTCTTCAAGGATCCCTACGGGTTCCATGGAGAACACAATTTTGGTCGGGGATTTTGTTCTCGTAAATAAGATTATTTATGGATCCACTACGCCTCGCAATATTCCTTTTACAGATATTTCGCTTCCCCACTTTAGTTTCCCTTCACTTCGTGAACCAAGGGCAAAGGATGTAATAGTTTTCGAATGGCCTGGTTATACAAATGATCTGGAACCCTCGGAAATGATGAGTTATGTGAAAAGGTGTATAGGTCTGCCAGGTGATACGGTAAAAATAGTAAATAAAGTGGTTTTTGTTAATGGCAAGGAGTTCTGGAGACCCCCGAACATTCAGTATCTTAACCCGCAGCCAATTCCTGCAGGAATTGCTAATCCAAACATTTTTCCTCCGGGAGCCCAGTGGAATGAGGATAATTATGGACCGCTGGTGGTGCCTAAAAAAGGAGATGTAATTACCCTTACTCCTAAAAACGTGGAACAATGGAGGACTATCATTGACCGCGAATTTGGGAAAAGAGTAGTAAAAACTGTGGGTTCCCAGGTCACTATAGATGGTAAACCGGTTACTTCTTATACTCTTACGAAAAATTATTATTTTATGATGGGCGATAACCGCGATAACAGTCTTGACAGCCGTTTCTGGGGATTTGTATCCAGGGATAGGATAGTCGGTGAAGCATCAATTGTGTACTGGTCCTGGAATCCTGCAATACCTTTTTCCGAATTATTTGACCTCCTGGGCTCGGTCAGATGGAACAGAATTGCAAAATTGATTAATTGAACTTAATAAAACTTGATAGTGTAAATTCCGTGAGCGACTATTGTCGCTCTTCTTTTAATAAGGCTAATTCCGAAAAAGGTAATTTGTATTTACAAGAAGTTCCATCTGCCATTAGGTAAGCTGATTAATAATTCCCGGGTATTGTGTTTAGAATGCTAAAGGAGTGTGAAGTTGTCCTTTTCCAATCATATTAAGACATTTATTGGGATTAAGACCGAAGAGGACTTAGACACAGGCAAAACTACAAGTAAAAAATTCAGGGATTTTCTGAATGCTCTCTTTTATGCTGCCATCGCTGCGTTTATACTTAAATCATTCGTAATAGAAGCTTTCCGCATTCCTACGGGTTCAATGGAAAAAACACTCCTGATAGGGGATTTCCTTCTGGTTAATAAGTTTGTTTACGGCTCATCCACACCAAGAAGTATTCCTTTTGCAGACATTCGCCTGCCTTATGTGACACTTCCCTCATTAAGGGAACCTGACAGAAAAGATGTAGTTGTATTCGAATATCCGGGTGACCGTGACCAACTTAAGCCATCTGAAACCGTTAACTACATTAAACGCTGTATTGGTATCCCGGGAGATACAATCAGAATTATTGACAAGGTTATATTCGTAAATGGCAGGGAGTTCTTCAGGCCCCCTTATGTTCAGTATCTGAATTCATATACAAAACCTGCAGGCGAAGCAGAATATCGCATATTCCCAAAGGGGAGTCCCTGGAATGAAGACAATTACGGTCCACTGATTGTCCCTGCAAAAGGGGATATAATAAAGCTGAATAAAGATAATATTGAAAAGTGGCGCACAATCATTAACAGGGAACTGGAGTCAGAAGCTGTCAGGGTTGAAGGCTCAAAGATATTTATTTCCGATAAACTCGTTACGGCATATACACTAAAAAAGAATTACTATTTTATGATGGGTGATAACCGCGACGATAGTGCCGATAGCCGCTTCTGGGGTTTCGTCCCCAGGGATAAAATTATCGGAGAAGCGCTTATAATTTACTGGTCATGGGATCCTGCCAGCACAAATATTCTGGACCTGCTTGCAAGTGTAAGGTGGGACAGGATTGGCAGACTGATTCATTAAAGCCTTGACCAGGTCAATTTCAATTACGTATTTACTGTATCCGTTATTTAGTTCTATATTTCGGATAATGAAATCATAGTAAATGATCATAATAAATGATTATTTGTCCGATTGATGTTTCTTTTAATTTTAGGTAATTTATAACAAACACGGGTTGAACCCGGTTTGAAATACATTTTACAGGCAGGACGATATGCTGAAAAGATCTTTCTTAATAATATTTCTTTTATTTGCCTCGGGATTGACCTTCTCCCAGACTAAATATATGATCTACTTCAAAGATAAAGGGATAAAACCGGGCGAACAATTGCAAAAGTCAGCCTTACTGTATAAAATGGCTGAAAGTATGCTTGATAAGAAGAGCATTGAACGGCGAAAGAAAAGTATGGGTGATGATATTTTAACTTATGAGGACCTGCCGGTAAGAGAAGAATATGCAGGCATTCTTGAGAATATGGGTATAAAAATTCAGAACAGGCTGAAATGGTTCAATGCAGTTTCTGCATACCTTAATGATGAGCAGGTAAAAAATATTTCTGCTCTGGGTTTTATTGAAAAGCTTGAAAAGGTAAGAGTAATAAGGACGGGCAGAAATGAGGAACGCAATATTCCATCTGCACCTCTTCAGAAGACCGGAAATACAACAGCTCTCGATTATGGTTAT
>JBLMZM010000092.1:0-56153 GCA_050258815.1 Ignavibacteriales bacterium | reverse complement strand
AACAGAGTAGTTAAGACCCTATACGCCGATGGTACTGCACCGTCTTGATGTGGGAGAGTAGGTAGTCGCCAGGATTTTATTTTTCAAAAGCCTGTTTATATCTAAACAGGCTTTTTTATTGCCCTTTCATTATAATGCATAAAAAAAGGTACCATAACATCAGTTCTGGTACCTTTTTTTGTTTCTAGACAGTCACTATTTCATTGCTTCGGGCTCTGAATATTTAATGTCCATATCATAGCTCCAGGTATTAAAATAAAGGTTCCCGCCTTTCCATTCGACTTCACCTCTCTGGAAATCAACCGTTTCACTCCTTGGAAACTGTTTTTCAGGCGAGAGTGGCTTCGAGAAGTCATCATTTACTATAAGCCTGTAAGAATCTATTCCATTACTGTAGAAATACTTTATATTTTCATCATCAGAATAGTTCTGCAGGCCAAATGACTGATCTACGGGTACCCAGCCGTAACCTTCAAAATAGGCCTCACACCAATCGTGCAGATTTACTTCAACCGGATGCATCATCCAGCCGCTTTGCCATTTTGTAGGTATGCCATTATAACGGGCCAGGGTCATGAACAGCAGTGTTTTTATTCCGCAATCACCATGCCTGTTTTCGAGACTGTATGCCGGTATATTATCCAGGGTTGAATATTCACGGGCGCCTGCCCATGGAATGTTGTCATTAATCCACTTGAAGATCAGCTTGGCCTTAAGATATGGATTGGTTTCCTTACCCACAATTTTGTCTGATAATTCGCGTATTTCCTTACTAAATACTATGTGAGGAGGCCTTTCCGCAGTATTAATTGAATATAGTTCGGATAGCTTATCATAATCGGCAACTTTTGAAGAGTCAATATTGTGCCATTCTGAATAAGCCCTGTATGAGTATTCAATTCTGAACACAGTCGGCTCATCCTTAACGGCTTTTTTCTCCATGTATAACGTTCTTTGGAGGTTATTATTGCCGGCTATAGAATATTGTTCAGTGTTTGCGGCAATTAACTTTATATCCGATTGTCTCTGATGGCCCTCGCGGGGATATGGAAGCCAGCATTTAATAATTTCGCCATCAGGAACAACATTAGGTTTAACAGTAATAGTATAAACGATATGCATATCAACCGGGTTTACTACCTGCTGTTTTGTAGTAATGCTGTTTTTTACAATGGAAGGGACCTGGGTTTTCAGAAAATCCGTAAGTACTTCTTTAGCCGGACCTTCAGTTTTGGCATTTTGAGATTTGGCTTCGCTGTTTATAAGAAAAAGGTTTGAAGCGGCCCGGTTGAAATACATTTTCTTCCCGTCGATAACCATTGATTCCAGTGTCCTGTTATTCTCCCATTCCTCCAGCATTTTCTTATCGACAGAAGGATAGTACTTCCTAATGTATGGGAGGATATCAGCTTCCGTTTTACTGAAATCCAGGCGAATACGGTGCAGCTTATCTTTTTCAAATTCCAGAGCATTGGCTTCGGTAAGATTCAGCTCTTTCAATTGCAGCAGGGAATCGATCATTACTGTTGCCCTGGAGTAATTTCCCGCCTGAATTTCCCTGTTAATAGGGGGATATTGTGTCTGCGCTGAAATAACGCTGACAGCTGCCAGGTAAAATGTGAATAGTTTTTTCATACAGTTTCCACTTTTTCGGTTTGTTTTGATGAATTTGGATCTATTGTTTTAAGAATTAATTCGACAAATTCTCTGAAGGCACCATCACCCCCGCGTCTTTTGCAAACGTAATCTACCATCTCAATAATTTCATCCATCGCATCGCCAGGTGCTGCAGTTAGTCCCGCACTCTGCAGAATCTCGATATCATTAACGTCATCCCCGATGAAGGCAACGTTTTCATATTTAAGGTTACGCAAAGCACAGATTTCATCCAGAGCCTTCTTCTTGTCCTGTATACCGGTGTAAATAAGATTAATTTTAAGCCTTTCTCCCCGTACATTTATTACTTCGGAATTGTCGCCGCTTACTATGCCGGTCTCAATTCCTCTTTCCCTCAGGCGGTTAACTCCCATACCGTCTTTAACATTGAAGCGCTTCATGACCAGGCCATCCCTGGTATAATAAAGACCCCCGTCGGTCCAAACGCCGTCAATATCAGTTAATACAAGCCTGATGTTTCTAATTTTTTCCTGAAGTATTTCTTCTGAATAACCCAATTTGTTCTCCTTTTTAACTGGAGTAAAGTACGAAAAGAAAAAACAATTTTCCTGCTCATTTTATCCGGGAGGCGCTGCCTGAATGGTAGTGAATATAAAAATAAGACAAAATACTTTCTGTGCACGGACCGGCTAAAAAAAATAATTAAAATTCTCGGGAATAATGCTTAACTTTGCGGTATAAATAAATGTATGTAATACCTGATAATCAGAATGAGTTTACCGGTAATTGCGGTATTGCCTGCACAAAACAAGAAGGTGAAAAAATGCTGATATATAATACTTTAAGCAGAAAGAAAGAAGAATTTAAGCCATTAAACCCGCCATCAGTGACGATGTACGTCTGCGGTCCGACTGTATATGACCTTTTTCATATTGGTAATGCCAGATCCTTTATTATGGCTGACATGATAAGGAAATACCTGGAATACAAGGGATATAAAGTTGAATTTGCAATGAATCTGACAGATATAGATGATAAGATTATAAAAAAATCCAATCTGGAACAGATTGAAGCCAAGCAGGTAGCGGAGAAATATATTGCGGCCTTTTTTGAAGATTCAGGAAAGCTGAATATTAAGAAGGCCAGTGTTTATCCCAAGGCAACCGAGCATATAACGGATATTATAGATCTGATTAAGGAACTCGAAGCAAAGGGTATTGCATATAATGTAAATGGTAACGTTTTTTATGATGTTTCCAGGTTTCCCGAATACGGAAAACTTAGCGGGAAAAAGCTTGACGAACTGGAATCCGGAGCACGTATTGAAATTAACGAGGACAAGAAGAATCCGCTGGATTTTTCATTGTGGAAAAAGGCAAAGGAAGGGGAGCCATACTGGGAAAGTCCCTGGGGAAAAGGACGCCCTGGCTGGCATATTGAATGCTCGGCAATGAGCACGAAGCATTTCGGCCAAACCATTGATATCCACGCCGGCGGCAGCGATTTAATTTTTCCGCATCATGAAAATGAAATTGCCCAGTCTGAAGGAGCTCACGGGGATACTTTTGTTAAATACTGGATACATTTCGGATTCTTAAATATTCAGAATGAAAAGATGTCCAAATCACTAGGTAATTTCTTTACGGCCAGGGAAGTGCTGGCAAAGTATCCGGCAGAAACAATCAGGCTGTTCTTTGCACAGACACATTATGCGGGACCCCTGAATTTCAGCGAGGAGCTTCTTGCAGCCGCAAATAAAGGACTTGAGAAAATACTTAACCTGGTTGATAAGGTAAATGAAGAGATTAAGGCAGGCACACAGGGTGTGGTTCCGGAATTTGATTTTAACAGTTTCAGGTCCGATTTTGAAACGGCAATGGATGACGACTTTAATACTCCGCAGGCTGCTGCAGTAATATTTGACTTTGTAAGAGAGGTTAACAGGGTTATAGCCAGGGAAGAGAAGCTGGATGTTCAGTTTTACAAGCAAATCAAAGAATTTCTAACAAAGACTTCTCAGGAAGTGCTTGGAATAGTAAACTTTAGTGATAAGCCGGCCGAGAGCGGTAATTCACTGGAAAATGAGCTTATTGAATTACTGATAAAACTCAGGGCTAAAGCCAAGATAAATAAGAATTTTGCGCTGTCGGATGAAATAAGAGATGAGCTTAAGAACCTGGGGATTATTCTGCAGGATCTGAAGGAAAAGACATCTTTCAAGAAAATAAAGGTATAATTGTAAGAAAGTGTTGAGCGGGTACCAGGGGAAAGGTCAGTAATCCAAACATTTTATAAGAATGCGATATATGAATCCGAAGCTAGTTATTACTCTAATATTTGCAGTCATGCTTATATTAACATATTTTCTTAAGCAGTATATTTTTAATATATATGAGGTCGGATTCAATCTTTCCCCAAAAGTCCTGTATGCCGACAACAGATCGACCGCAAAAATCGAAGCGATACCTCTGAATGCCTTCGGGATAAGGGCTCCGTTCAGGACAATTTCCGCCAGTTTTGAAGTAATTGAAGGTAAAGGACTCATTGAGATTATCAGTAACGACAATAGCAACGGAACGTTGCTTTTTAAAGCAGGGAATACCCCTGGTAAGGTTGTTGTACAGATTAAGTCTGAGTTTTCACTGATGCCGATGCTGGTAGAGATACAGATTCTTTCCACTCTTGCGTAAGCTTTTGTCATAATAAAAATACGTGGAATTAAGCTGCTTAAGTTTTAGACTATAAATCTCGATAATCGGGAAATCAGATTGTTCAATCATTCCTGGGGTATTTGCGATGAAACATTTTTATTACTTGCTGGTATGCCTGTTTTTACTGCCCATATCACTTTTTTCTCAGAATACGGCCGGAACTGAAGCCTCAGACGAACCGGAATTTTTAATTGACATGCCCACGGCAGGCATTCTGGGCAAGGGAAATGTTGGAACAAATTTTTATCTGATGCCTACCGGAGTACTCATTTCCAGACTTGAGGTCGGGGTATTTGATAATTTTAGCTTTGGGATATCCTACGGTGCTTCGAATTTCATTGGCAGCGGCTCTCCGCTCTGGTTTAAACTCCCCGGTGTAAGCGTAAAAATTAAAATAATTGATGAGTCTGAAGGTTTACCTTCTGTTGCACTCGGGTTCGATTCCCAGGGCAAGGGTGATTTTATAAAAACTCTGGATAACAGGGAGGTTAACAGGTTTAAGATTAAATCTCCCGGGTTTTATGGTGCAGTCTCGAAAAATTTCCAGTTTCTAGGATATTTAGGCCTGCATGGGACAGTGAATTATTCACTTGAGGGCGAAGATGGCGACAAGGACTTAAATCTGACTGTAGGAATCGAAAAAACAATAGGGAACCGTTTATCTGTGGTTACTGAATATGATTTTGCAATTAATGATAATACGGGTAGTGCTTTCGGGGGCGGGAATGGTTATCTGAATGCCGGGCTCAGGTGGGCAATGGGAGATGGGTTTACTGTAGGATTTGACCTGAGAGACCTGCTTAACAACAAAAAACTGAATCCGGGCACAGCTGACAGGGCACTGAAAGTGGAATTCATTAAACCGATCTTCTGATTGTATAATTATTAGTACAAAATAGTATACTCTTTAATACACTTTTGATAAAACAGGCCGTTTTTTTTGATTTTTGGGAAATTATTAGGGCATAATTATTGTTCTATTCTCAGAAGGTGAAGTTTAAAAAGGTGATAAAATGAAAAATTTAAAATACTTTGCGCTTTTAATCCTTTTGGCTGCTTTCCCGGGATTATATGGCTGTTATACCCAGGTAGCTACCCGTGAGCGTCCAGCAGACAGGTACCATAACAGGGACTATCAGGATAATACGAGCAATGATGATTCCTATCAATCGGGTCAGGATACTAATTATTATGCCGATGACAGTTCACGTTATGAAGACGGGGTAGTAATTAATAATTACTATGATGATTATTACCGCCCTTATTACAGGAGATACTTCAGGGGTTATCAGCCGGGGTTCAGCATTGGATTATCATGGGGATATTACGACCCTTACTGGTACGATTTTTATGATCCTTTTTACCCTACTTATTATTATAATTATCCTTATTTTTACCATCCCTATCGTTATTATGATCCTTATCCATACGCGTATTCCCCGTATTATTACGGTAAATACAAGTACCGGAGCAACGATTATACCCGTTTGAGAAATAATGATGGAGGCAGGGGTGCCGGCGGACTGAGGACAAGAGACCTTTTGTCGCCTACCAGGAACTCTGGCAGCACGACAAACCCAGGTACCAGCAGAGAATTGTACAAGAGAAGGGTACAGCAGGATGGCAGGAATACGAATACTGATCTGAGGAACAGAACGGGCGACTCCAGGAGCAGGAACCAGGACAGGAACAGTACACCGTCTCAAAGAGTTAGAAAAGAAAACCGGGATCCTCAGCAGAGGGAATCAATTGATAAAAGGAATAACCGCAATAATAACGGAAGCAGGAAGAATCCAGGATATACCCGTCCAAGGAACGAGGGGAACAGGGGTTCAGAGAGCCGTGACAGAAATAACGGTTCAGACAGAAGACGCTCCGAAAATAATTACAGGCCCGAGCAGAGAAAAGAATCTTCTCCTACTTATAATCCTCCCCCGCCAAGGGAGCAGGTAGCACCCAGGAGAGAGGCTCCAAGGAATGATTCTCCCGGCAGAAGTTATAATCCTCCGCAGTCCAGAAATGGAGGCGGAAGCAGCGGTAGTGACGACAGAAGAAGAAGGTAAGAATAATATTATGAAAACTAAAAGAACAGTAATATCGCTATTTATAGTAACCGTATTTTCGTTACTGACAGGATGTTATACGGTTATTGAACATCCGGATCTTGTCAATAAAGACGAGAATGGGTATACATACAGCAGTAAAGTTTATTTTTATGACGACTGTGCCAGCTGCCATACCGAAAAGGAAATGAGCAGTTTTACCAAACAGGAACGCCTGGCTATGGAAAAAGCCCATGCACCTGAGGATAACAACGGCAGTTATTATTTTGGAGATCAGTACTATTATCAAACAGAGTATTATGGAGATTACGGATATTACTATAATTATCCATGGTGGTATACTGTAAATCCGCCGGAACAGCATACAAGAACAAAAACCAGAGATATACATCAGGATCAGGCTATTGAGTATAATGGAAGAGGAAGAAACAATGATGGCGGAAGAGGGGATTCACCCACTACAAGCGCTCCAACGCCGACCAGAAGCAGTAACGGAGGAAGTTCATCCGGAAGTGGAAGTACCTCAACCTCAGTTGACAATAATCAGGGTCAGCAGAACAGAAGCAGCAGCAGTTCCTCTGATAACAGAAATTCGTCAGAACAGCCGAAATCAAGAAACAATGACGGAAACAGATCCAGCAATTCAGGGAGAAGATAAATGAAACGTATTATTATTAATTCTATTTTTGCTGTTATAATAATTTTATTTTTTGCAGCAGATTCTTTTGCCCAGACAGCAAGTGATGCATTGAGGCTATCGGAAACTGGCCTCGGATCAAATGCAAGAGCTCTTGGCATGGGAAACAGTTATCAGTCACTTAGTGATGATTTTTCAGCTGCATCTTTTAATCCTGCCGGTTTCGGCTTCTTAAAAAGAATGGAGTTTGCCGGTGGAATAAACTATTCCAAGTTTAACAATAACACCACGTTTTTGGGAAATACCACGGATTATTCCAACAGTGCTACAAATCTGGACCAGATAAGCTTTGCCTTCCCGTTTCCTACAATGAGAGGCAGCCTGGTTTTCGCCGTAGGATATAACAAGGATAAGGATTTTAACGGTGCTGTTAACTTTAACGGTTTCAACAATGGAAACACATCCATGATACAGGCTCTGCAGGGGATTGGTGACGTTCCATACCTGCTGTATCTGACTGATTCCTCTGGTAATACCGATATTGCAGGAAGGTTAAATCAGGAAGGCACAATAATATCGAAGGGCAACATTGGCAGGTGGTCGTTTTCGGGAGCAGTTGAAATGGCCCGGAATGTGTTTGTTGGCGGTACACTGAACATTATTTCAGGTACTTATGAAAGAACCAGGGATTATTATGAAGATGATACGCGAAACGTATATGGCAGCAATTTTCTGACAGATCCGGCAAACGCCAGGACAGCCGATTTTCAGTCCTTTTATTTCAATGATATATTGAACTGGGATATTTCGGGCTGGGATGCTAAAGTCGGGTTTATTTATCAGTTTAACAGATTGGTCCGCCTGGGCGCAAGCATTAAGTTTCCGACCAAATATACAATAAAAGAGGATTATACGGTTAATGGCAAGAGTGAATTTGCAAACCAGACCTATACAGTTGATCCACCCCTTGAAAGCAAAGTGGAATATGAAATTACCACCCCATATCAGTTCTCGGGCGGTGCATCTGTTAATTATAAGGGCCTGATTCTGAGCGGTGACCTCACATATATTGATTATTCACAGACAGAGTTTTCAAGCGGACTTAGTGCATCAGATATGAGTGCCAACAACAAGGATATCAGGGAATTGTTCAAGGGTGTTTTGAATTATAATGTTGGAGCTGAATATACGATTCCTGATATAAATATCAGGGTAAGAGGCGGATTCATTCTAAATCCTTCTCCTTACAAGGGAGACCCGTCAGAACGTGACAAAAAATATCTGACTGGCGGTATTGGTTTTCTTGCAGATGAAGCTTTTGCATTTGACATTGCTTACGCATACGGATGGTGGAAAGATATTGGAGATAACTACTCGGCAAATGTTTCGCGTACCTACCAGGATGTTAATTACAATAATCTGATATTTACGGTTTCATACAGATTCTAGTATAACTACAGGGGTTCTCACATACTACTCAGGAAGGTGGTGGAATTTTACACTACCTTCCAAATTCCTTCCTCGTTTAATCTAAAAAAAATCCTTATTTTTAAATTATCTTTGATAATATTAGAAGTCAAAGGATAATTATATGCTGATCCTTAAGCAACACGATTCCGCCGGCAGCGAATCACGGATGGGCCTTTTTATTAGCATTGGCCTGCATCTGGTGATACTGGCGTTTTATTTTCAGAATCAGGTCTATCTGCCCCAATATTTTGGAGAGCGGGTTACTGAGGTTGAATACGTGGAGAAATCTGTGAAAGCTGAGGAATCCAAAGGAAATCCAGTAAAACTGATGACGGCCTTGCATGATGCCCCCGATGTTAAAGCTGAAGGTGGGAATGATAATTTGGTCAAGGCACCCATTCTGGTGGACGATATTCATCCGGGAACGGGAAATATTCAGCTAAATGAGCCCGAAGGCGGCGGATCCGGAAATACTCCTTTACCTTCTGTTACAGGAGAAAATAAAATATCTGTTGAAGGACTGGAAACCAGCGGGCGCGGTTTGGGAAATTCTGAATTTACGGGAGGCAATGGAAATGCCAGCGGTACAGGTAAGGGCGTTTTTGTGGCTACTGGATATGATGGCTATGGAACCGGATTGGCAGGACTTCCGAAATTACCTTTTATTCCCAGGCAGATACTGGAAGTAGTACCTGAAAAAGATGATGACCGGATTGAGGGGGAGATCGATCTGGTACTAAGAATCGGAGTTGACGGATTTGTAAAAGAGCATAAGATTAATAAGAACACGACTGGTTCATCCATTTGTCTGAGCAGGGTAATAACAGCTGCATATAAATCAAGATGGGAAGCCGTAACCTTTAAGGGCGGCAGAGTAGAATACTGGATCGAGAAGAAATACAGGTTCAATTAAACAGAGGAAAAAATTGGAGGAGTTATCAAGGGCATAGTTATTAAAGTTGAAAGCAAGGATTGTTATGTTTTAGTTCCTGAAACCGACCGCATTGTCAGGTGTTCTGTAAAGGGAAAATTTAAGAATGAATTTAACCTAAAGAAAGATAAATTATATAAGGTAAATCTTGCAGTTGTCGGCGACGAAGTAGAATTTGAAGAAAACAACGATGGCACTGGTGTTGTGTATAAAATTGAGGGAAGAAAGAATTATATCTCACGGAAAGCACCCAAAATAAAGGGAGCAGGTTACAGAGGTGAAAGGCTTGAACAGGTAATTGCTGCAAACATAGATAACCTTTTTGTAGTAAGCAGTGTGGCTATGCCCAAGTTCAACAATAAATTGGTGGACAGAATAATTGTTGCTGGTGAGAGTTCGCACTTAAATATTCAGCTTGTCATTAATAAGACCGACTTAGGCCAGGACGATGAAATGGCAGCCTGGATTGATCTGTACAGAAGCATAGGTTATAATGTAATCCCTAGCAGCATTGTAACGGGCGAGGGAATTGAAGAGATTATGAATATTCTCAGTGGTAAAAAGAACCTGTTCTGGGGTCATTCCGGGGTTGGTAAATCATCCCTGCTGAATAAAATGTTTCCCTACCTTAATTTCAGGGTAGGCGAGATTAGCTCATTTACACAGAAGGGAAAACACACCACGGTTACGAGCATATTGACAAGGACAGCAGAAGAAACCTATGTGATTGACACACCGGGGATCAGGGAAATTGCACCGTATGGGATTAACAAGGAAAGCCTGGGCCACTATTTTATTGAATTTGCCCCATATATAGAAAATTGCAGATTTAACACGTGTACTCACTATCATGAGCCCGGCTGTGCTGTAATTGAGGCAGTGGAAAACGAGGATATACCCGTTGAAAGATATGAGAGTTATATTTATTTGCTGGAAAATATTGAAGAAGATATGGTTTTTTAATCCTTATCAAAGCATTCAGTTACAGTTTATAAAGTCCTGTGTACGGTGGCTTTAACTTTTTTAATTGTTTTAATCATATTAAAAATTATCTGCTTGACAACATTATCCGGAACTCCATCGTAGTGCCTGGACTGAAGCCTCATATCGCACTGATCATTAACATAATCCACAACAATGAACTTATTTTTTGTGGAATAGACGATTTCAGTTGAAAAGAAGTCCAGACCAGTAAGCTTCGCGATTTTACGCGTTATTCTGAATAGTTCCTGCAGATTATACCTGGAAATTTCATCGGCGGTAAGTTCAGTATAGTAATGTGTCTGATCGTTCCACCAGCAGGGGATTGCTTTTCCGAAAGCCCAGAAGGATCTGAACCAGGCCCTTTTACCATCCAGGTCGTGAGGGTACACCTTTTCCTGGAGCAGGTATTTATCCTCGTGATTTGTCATCCTTTCTTCAAGTACTTCCTTGAGAGTTTCGGCCCCGGTAACCACACCAATTCCGCCTCCTGTTGTATTTGCAGGTTTTATAATAAAGGGCCGGTCAAGAATAGCCAGATCATCCAGAGAAATATATATCTCTTCTTCCTCACTAAATGGAGGAATTATAATTGAATATGGTGTATGCAGTCCTGCTGTTATAAATTCCAGGTGCATAGTTGCTTTGTCGATAGCATGTGCAATCAGTTTATAGGGATTGAATATTCTTGTATTTCTTCTTGTCAGGATGTGAGCTATTTCCTCAAATTCCTCGCTGACATCTGAAGCCCTGTCGAGATAGCATCCGATTGTTAATGCCCTTCTTCTTAACCTGTCAGTTATATCCCTTACATTTTCCTCATTGAAGAGGCAGGAGGTAATCTGAAACTGGTGAGTCATTTCCCTGATCAGTGCAACAAAATCCTCATCATATTCCCATGTATAAGCAATTGCAAGGTCAAATTTTTCCATATTAATCAACAGTTTTATTTCGTAAATTGAGAATCATATACAAAATCCAATATTATTCCAGGTCAGCATTCTTTCCTTTGTTTATCAGTACACAGAAAGAACAGAAAAGAATGCATTTTTTTTATCTATTTCAATTGAGTTTCTTATTCTCTATTTAAAATTTTACGTAATTTTAATTAAGAAATAAAATATTTTATGTTAAAAAACACAATAATAATATTTTCCCTTGCATTTTTAATTTATGGCTGCTCATCGGACAAATTACAAAAAGATTCGGTTGCAGACGATAATACCCAACAGCAGGAGAATCTTAAGTCAAAAGAGGCAATGGAACATTTTATAGAGGGAGGGCTGGCAGATGCCAAGGGAGATTATTCCTCGGCAATTCTTGAATACCAGGATGCTCTTCGTCTGGATCCAATGGCCGGGATCTACTATGCTTTAGGTAAAGATTATCTGCAGTTAAATAAATTATCGCTGGCTCTTGCAAGCGCATCGAGCGCCGTGGCAATGGATTCCTCCAACATAGATTACTATAGCCTGCTGGCTGAAATTTATTTGCATGGACACCAGGCGGATTCTGCGGCCGCAGCATACGAGAAAATAATTAAGCTGGATACAAATAATGTTGCAGCCTATTACAGTTTAGCAGGGATATATGAACAGGCCAAACCACTAAAAGCCCTGGAGATATACCACAAGCTGCTGGAGGTTACAGGCCCGGAATGGAGCATACTTGCTCACATTGCTGAACTTTATGAACGGATGGGTAATACAGATGAATCCATTAAGACGATAGAGCAGCTGCTGACAATAGATCCCTCAAATGTAGAGGTGCAGAAACTGCTGATCGACTCGTATATCAAGACGAATAAATATGATCAGGCCATAAACAAAATAAATGAATTATTGGTTAAATACCCCGATGACATATCATTACGGGAAATGAAAGGGCAAGTTTACCTGCAGCAGAATGAATGGCAGAAAGCATCTGATGAATTTCGTGTTGTGCTGAATAACCCCAAAGTATCGGTTGATACAAAAGTAAAGATCGGATCTTTATTTCTCACCCAGTCTGTTCAGGATAGCACACTGTTGCCGGTTGTAAAGGAAATATTCCAGAAGCTGGATCAGGATACTACAAACTGGCAGGTAAAAATGGTGCTGGGTGAAATTGCACTTCATGAGAAAAATGATTCAACTGCTATTTCAGAATTTAAACAGGTAACCGACCTTGCAAAGTGGAATGCTGATGCTTGGGTCAGGCTTGGAGGATTGTATTTTGACAACAAAAAATACAATGAGGCAGCACAGGTATTAAAAGAAGCGGTTCAGAGTTTTCCGGATAACTTTCCTATTAATCTGATCCTTGGACTTTCATTATCACAGATCAATAATTTCACGGATGCGGGACAGTACCTTAAAAAAGCGGTTACGCTTAATCCGAAGGATATTACGGCACTTTCTGCTTACGGGTATACATTAAACCAGATGAAAGAACCTGAACAGGCTGTTTATTATATAAAAGAGGCTTTAGGAATAGATCCTAACAACGTTGAACTGATGGGGACGCTGGGGCTTATTTACAATGCCCAGAAAAAGTGGAGTGAGTGTGACAGTGCATATTCAAGGGCTTTGGAACTGGATTCCAGCAACGCGTTGGTTTTGAATAATTATGCATATTCACTGGCAGAACGTGGAGTCAGGCTGACTGAAGCACTTAAGATGGCTGAAGCTGCAGTCCAGAAGGAGCCTTCAAATTCATCATATCTGGATACGTTTGGGTGGGTATTTTTCAAACTTGGAGAATATGATAAGGCAGAGGAATATATCAGAAAGGCAATTGAGCTGGATTCGAAGAATTCAACACTGCTTGAGCACCTTGGAGACGTGAAATATAAAGCCGGAAATAAAACCAAAGCACTTGAAATGTGGCAGAGAGCCTACCAATTAAATACGGACAATACAGACCTAAAAAATAAGATTGAAAAAGGAGAGTTGTGAAAAAGTATCTTTTAATTATTGTTTTACTTATCCCGTTTATTATCACTTTCTATGAGGGATGTGTACCTTCCAAACCGACTGAAAAGGTCGAAATCCTTCCTTCCGAAAGATTAACTAAAAAATTAGAAGCAAACAGAAGAAAGGTTAAAAGTTTTGAAGGTACAGGTAGCATTGACATTAATACTTCTGAAATTAATACAAGTGCCAGCTTCAAGGTTACGCTGATGAAACCAGACTCTGTTTATCTGGAAGTATATGGCCCTTTTGGTATAGAATTGGCTCAGGCTCTTGTTACTAGCAATTATTTTACATTTTATGATGCAATGCATAATACAGTATATAAGGGCCATAATGACAACAATATATTGAAAAAGATCTTCAAAGTGGACCTTTCGTTCAATGATCTGATGGATTCCTTTGTAGGAGCTGTCAACCTTACTCCGAAACTAAGCCAGGAACCAACCAATTATGAAATAGTATATGACAAGTATGTTCTAACCTATTCCGATTCATTATCTCCTGTTAAAACCAAATACACAGTTGATATCAGGGATCTGGTAATTACAAACTATCAGGTATATAAAGCCCCGGAAAAAATAATACTGGAAGGCAACTATTCCAAATTTAAGGTAGTGAATGGTATCCCGGTTCCCTTCGTTACCGAAATAAATAATAAAAATGAGAATCAGAGTCTTAAGATCGAATACAGGAAAGTAGACATAAATAAGAAAAATACTAAAATTACCATGAGCGTGCCTGAGGATGCTGAAGTAGTAGAATGGTAGGTTGATTGCTCAAGAGATATTTGGGTATATTTCCTGTGTTATCCGGATAATTTATTTTAAATATTAAGTTTTCACAAAAATATTCGAAAATAATACTGGATATTATTATTTATTCTCCGGGTCAAATTGAAATATTTCTCATTTATAGACTTCAAATCACGTCTGAACACCATTTTCGGATATGCACCGCTATTTTCAGCAAAATTGTTGATCCTTATACCCCTATTGTTCCTTTTCCAAATGACAATCCTTGCCCAGGGGCAGGGAAAAATCAATGATAAAAAATCAGAGCTGCGCCAGATAAGATCAGAAATCGACAAATTGGAAGGTGAACTGATTCAAAAGGCAAAAAAGGAAAAAAAGTCAATTGAGATTCTCGAGAATTATAACAGGCAGAACCATCTGTTAAATAAATTAATTAACTCAATCCGTACTGAAGAAAAGAAAAAAGATGAGCAGATCAGTACTACTGAACTCCAAATAGCAGTAATACAGAAGGAAATTGACCGGTTAAAGACGACCTACGAAAAGTACATTGTTCATCTTTATAAACATGGTAAGGAAAGTGAACTGAATAATGTTTTCAGTTCAGGTTCATTTAACCAGGCATTAATCAGGTATAAGTACCTGAAAAAAATCTCCTTTCAGAGAGGGAAAAATATTGCCGAACTGAAGGAAAAACAGAATGAAATTTCGTTGCTGAAAGGTGCATTGGAGCAGGAGAGAGATGAAAAGCGTGAGATAGCAGAGCAGAAGGAAAAAGAAGAAAAAGCGCTGGAAAATAAACTGACCGAGAGAAAATCAATTCTTAATGTCCTGAAAAATGACAAAGCCTCGTTGAAAAAGGAACTTGAATTAAAGAGGGTAGCAGAAGGAGAAATCAGAAACCTGATTTCCAGGCTTATTGATGCCGAACAGAAAAAAGCTCTGGAGCGGAAGAGAAAAGAGGAAAGATTACGGGCAGAGGAAAAACTAAAAGCTGAGGAAAAGTTAAGATCAACTGCAAAACATAATAATGAAAGAAAGACTGAAAAACAGATAACCCAGACTGAGGATACTAAAGAGGTTCCGTATGTTAACCATTCTCTGCCTGAAGCCGATTCTTATAGCGGTTTAGAGTCATTTGCCTCCAGAAAAGGCAGCCTTCACTGGCCTGTTGAGAATGGACGGATTATCCGAAGATTCGGAGAGAATAAGAATACAAAGTTAAATACAGTTACATTAAATTATGGAATTGACATAAAGGCATCGGCCGATGTAAGTGTCAGGGCGGTTTCCGAAGGAATCGTCTCAGCAGTGAACTGGGTACCCGGATATGGAAGTGTTCTGATCATCACGCACAAAAATAATTACAGAACAGTTTATGGCCACCTGGGCGAAATATTTGTGAATGAGGGGGCAAAGGTTAATGCCGGAGCTCCTGTTGGTAAAATCGGAGAGAGTCTCGAAGGAAATATTTTGCACTTTGAAATTTGGAACGAAAGAATAAATCAAAATCCTGAAGTCTGGCTAAGCAGAAAATAGCTGCCTCCTCTCAACAATGATTAAACGTCTGCTACTAAAATTTGCACGAAATACGCTTCCGTCTGATTACGCAGTGAGTTTGCGAAGAAAGCGCATGCGTTTGCTTAATGATCTGATTGGCAAGGGATCGGAACATCCGGTCCGTATTCTGGATGTCGGAGGAACCTTAAATTTTTGGGAGTCCCTGGGTTTTCCCGGACTGCATGGCTCAAGTATTACGCTTCTGAATCTGGAAAAGCAAAATAAGAATGCAAAGATTGAATGTATTGTTGGCAACGGGTGTGAAATGTCATATCTCAGGAATCTGAGCTTTGATGTAGTATTCTCCAATAGCGTAATTGAACATGCGGGTAGTTTTACCGAACAAAAGAAAATGGCAAAAGAAATTGTGCGGGTAGGCCGGGCATTCTTCATTCAGACACCAAATTTTTATTTTCCCCTCGAACCTCATGTGCTGTTTTTCGGGTTTCAATGGCTTCCGCTAAGAGTCAGAGCGTTTTTAGTAAGACATTTCAGTCTTGGCTGGTATGAAAAATTTGCAAATTACGAAGAATCGGTTAAATTTGTAAAAAGCATTAGGCTATTAACTAAAAATGAACTGAAGATTTTATTCCCCGGTGCGTCCATCTATCATGAACGGTTTCTGGGTATAACGAAATCCTTTGTTATTTATAAAGGATTCTGAACTCAGTTCCGTGAAAGATAAAATCGGCCTCTGATTCTGCATCAAATTTTTTAACCCGGATTCTTAAAAGCAAAATATCAGTAATTGAATTAATGAAAACCAGTGAACTAAATGTTGAATTCCATAAAATCAAAAGCTTAGTTTCTGCTTTCAGGAATTACATTACCAAAGATCTCGGTCAGTTAATCCGTGCGGGAAGTTTTGTTTTAAGTGCAAATGTTATTGAACGTCTTTCCTCAATTATTATTTTTATTATGTTAGCGCGCGTGTATGGTGCTGAGCAGTACGGTAGAATTATAACTGTATTTACCGTTTGCTCGCTGGCCGATATAGTATATCAATTTGGATTCCCGACATTTATACAAAGAGAAACGGCCAGAGGCAATAGTCTTATCGAAATGTTTATTCTGAAAACATTAATTCTGCGCTGCCTGTTCTATATACCTTTCGTTCTGACGGTGGCAGTTTACTTCCGGATAGTTCAAACCCATGTAATATTTTCCGAAATCGGGATCATTTCTTTTGCTGTATTTCTGATAAGCATATGTCAGATTCCTAATGCTTACTATTTTGGGAAGAACAGAAATAGCGTAGTATTATTCTCAATTATTTATTCAAGACTGCTCATGGTTTTTGCTTCATTACCGATAATATACCTGGGGAAACCAACAAACTGGATATTCTTTGTCTTTGCTATTTCCTATTGCATACAATTTTATGTCCTGGTCAGAGGATTTACGTGGGAGCGGTTTAAGTTAAGGAGAAAGAATTATTCCGAATCATTAAACCTCAATACAATATTGTTTAAGGAATGCTGGCCTTTGGTATTTTCCGCAATTCTTGTTTTCGGATATGACAGAATAGATACGGTACTGATCTCGATTATTAAAGGATACCATGATGTTGCTTATTATAATATTGCATACAATGCATATAAATTTCCTATCATCGGCTTAAGCTTGATTTTTGTTCCGGCTTACAGTAAATTTTCACAACTCAGCAACTCGGCTGAAATGATACTTGCCAGTTCAAAAAAAATGGGTCTTGCTCTGCTTGCATGTACAATTGTATTAAGCGGAATCATTTATTATTTTGCCGGAGAAATTATTTCCATAATTTATGGCGGTGCATATACTAGATCTGCGGGTATTTTAAGATTACTCTCAGTTTCTTTCATTTTTCTTGTTCTGAATAATTTTACAAACCTTTTGGTAAACAGTCTTAAATTGAATAGGGCCAACCTCAAGATATTTATAAGCGGCTTAATCATTAACATCGGATTAAACCTGATACTGATCCGGGTTTATGGAATAATGGGTGCTGCAGCTGCGACAATTATAACAGAACTGGCAATTTTTGTGATGCAGTTTTATCTGATAAAAGGATATTTCAGGAGGGCAGTCAACTGGCGGAATTAATCTCTGTTTTGATACCCATGTACAACAGTGAAAAGTGGATAGCACGTGCACTGCATTCAATGCTGAACCAAACCTACAGGGAGCTTCAGATAATTGTCGTTGATGATGGCTCTACTGACAGTTCAAGGGAAGTAGTGGCTGGAATTAAGGACAGCAGAATTCAGTTGTTTGAAAACCTTCATAAGGGAATTTCTGCAGTTGTGAACTATGGTATCCGGCAGGCTGAATCTAAATTTATTGCCAGGCTGGATTCTGATGACTTCTCAATTAAAGAGAGGTTGGAAATACAGTACAATTATATGAAAAAGCACCCGGACTTTGGTGTGATCAGTTCTGATTTTATTGTGATTGATGAAAATGAAAAACAGCTGCTGAAGGTCCGCTATCCTGTACAGGACAGACAGATAAGAGCGCAGCTACCGCGTAAATGCTGCATGATACAATCTTCTTTGTTTTTCAACAAAGAACTCATTCAGGCTGCCGGGATGTATAATGAGAATTTAACTATAGCTGAAGACTGGGATATTTTGCTGAAACTGATGGACAAGACGAAGTTCTACAATATTCCCGGTTATCTGACTTATATCAGAAAGCATTCCCGGAATATTACCAACAAGGATCGGGTTTGCAAAATACAGGAGGAGATTGTCCCTGTCAGTTACTTTCATGCTGAATTGAAAAAATCACTTACAAATCAGCAGAAGGCAAATGTATACTTTAATCTCGGCTATTTTTTTTATTACAGGAATGAGTTCAAAAGATCAAAAATGCTAATTGCAAACGCAGTTAAATTAAACAGCCTGAATCCCCAGTACCTGCGCTATTATATTTTTTGCAGGATGACGGGTATTTTGTCCTTCATCAGGAAGACAAAACTATACAGAATATTTGACCTGCTGCGGCTGCTTGATAGAAATAACGTGGTTTTCCGCAATAAATATTAACTCATGATATTTAATTGAAAATAGACTCATATAAAGAAAAATGAAAATAGTATTTGTTGGAAGATATAACCAGACAGAACAGCTGAGCGGTCCCGAGAAGGTAGCTAAAAGATTGTTTCATGAGATAGCTGCCCAAAATCCAAATGCTGTATTTGTGGAATATTTTTTCAAGGGGATCAGGGAATCTAATTCCTGGCTTAGATTGTTTGGAAATGAACCTGTCTCCAGTTCGCCAAGGATATTGCGGCTTGGGATAATTAAATTATTTACTCTTCTTATAAAAGAAAGCCCCGATATAATTCATATTATAACCCAGGAAAGATTTATAGCTTCGATGTTCATATATAAATTCTTTCTTAGAGGTAAAATATGCATCACACTGCACGGCATTCAAAGGTATGAAACTGCCAGATTCAGAGTCAGGAGAAACCGGTATCAGAATCTGAAGGATGTACTGGTTGAAAAAATATTTTTTGCATTTTGTGACAAAATATTTTTCCTGTCCCCTCAGCAATATGAAATTGCAAAGAATTATTATTCGGTTTTACCAGGGAGATACAGGTTTATTCCAAATGGTGTGGATGAGCAGTTTGCCGGTACTGAACATGCATTTGAATCCAGGGAAGAGATTAATATTGTCCTGTATAATGGCTGGGATCTGGAAGTAAAGGGAATTAGCAATATTATCCCGGTGCTTGAATCACTGGAAGCCCGGAAACCTATTATTGTCAATGTCCTGGGCTATTCAGGTAATGTAAGCTTTAAGAATCCAAACATCAGGCTGAATGTAGTAAAGAAAATGGATGCATCTGAATTATCTGTTTTCCTTAAAAGGATGGATATACATATAAATTCAAGTATTTATGATCCCTTCCCTCTGTTCGTATTGGAATGTATGGCTTCGGGTGTGGTTGTCATTCTGTCAGACCGGGCGGGAAATTCTTCTTATATAAAAAATAAAGAGAATGGGTTTGTGTTTGACCCTGATAAATGTGAAGAGCTTAAAAGTATATTGGACGAAATCTTTGCAGGCAGAGTAAACCTCCAGTACATAAGCAGGAATGCAGCAGAAATTATAAAAAAATTAAGCTGGAATAAAGTTGCAAAACAATATTCTGCTCTTTATTATGAGATGCTGAATGAAGCCTAAGATTTTACATATAATCGGAAGATCCTCTTATGATGGCACCTGTATATTTGCAGTACGCCTTATCAGAAATTTAAATGACTATGAATCTGAGATCTTGTTTATTGAGCAGGGATCTGCTGAAACGGAGATACTGAAAGAAGCAGACAAGTGTCACAATATGCATAGAAATAAGTCCGGAGCAGGAATCTTTTATTCCGCTAAAGTACTTGCTTTCTTTCTGTTTAATAAGTATGACATTATTCATTATCACTCAGGGGGTCTCTTTACTCTGTTAACTGCTCGTCTTATGAACAGGAAAATACCGGTAATACATCATCTGCAATGCGGAAATATAAATGGAAAACAGATCGGAAAAAAACTAAACTTCATTGAGAAGTATTGCTACCGCTTCCTGAAAAACAGAACCACTCAGATAGCAGTCGCAAGGCACGTTGCTGAATATTATCAGTATGAATTAGGAATATCCCAAAATCTCAGGCTTGTTCCAAATACTGTACCCTTCAGTTTCCGGAATAAAGATTATTTGAAAAACAGACTTGGATACATAGGGCAGATTTCAAGGCACAAGGGTTTCCTTAAAGTAGTAGAATTATGTGAAAAGGCCATAAGTAAAAATATAAAGATAGTGGTAAAGGGAGACAACTATCTTACTGACGGTGAAAAGTTAAATTTATCTGCCGAAAGGTTTATATTCGAAGAGCCTTCCTTAAATGTGGAGAATTATTATCATGAAATTGATCTTTTATTGTTCACATCTGCAGCACCCTACGAAGGAATGCCTCTTGTTCTGCAGGAGGCGGTAAGGTTTGATGTTGGGATTATTGCACTGAGAACGCCGGCGACCAGGGAAATACTGGGCGACTATCCATTAATGCTTGAATCATTTGAAACAAATGAAATAGAAGAAAAATTAGAGCTGTATTATTCTTCTTCTGACTTTCGAAGAGAATTATCTTCGCTTCACAGGAACATTGCACAAAGCTTCCCATATAATAATTTAATCCATGCCATTACCGGAATATATGAAAGTAAACAGAGCCAATAATTTAATCAGGAGCAATAGAACTGCAGAGCTCAAAAGCGGAAAGTTGTGCCTGCCGGATATATATGATAATTATTTAAATAACCAATTATCAAATCCTGACATAGCAGTAAAAGGCCTCTGATGAACATACTGCATTTATATACAAGGATAAATATAACCTGCGGTGTAAGCAGAATGATAGTGCAACTTGCCTCTGTTCCGGAAACAACGCAGCGGCATTTTATCCTCTGTTTTGGCGGGGATGCAGTTAGTGAATACAAATCTGCCGGATTGAACATAACAGTTATCAACTATGACAAGATGAATCTGATCAGGGTAATGCAATGGCTTTATTCTTTTTGCAAAGAGAATAAAATTGATATTATCCATTCGCACCACAGATATTTCGATTTATTGGCTTACATACTTTCAAAAATGTCAAACGTAAAATCTGTTACATCAGTGCACAGTAAAGTCAGAGGAAGAAAAATCTTCAGCTATAAAGCGAAATACCTGATAGCTGTAAGTAATACGATTAGGGAACACCTGATTAGTTATTTTGGAATTAATAAAGACAAGATAATCGTAATTAATAATTTTATAGATAAAAAAATAAACACCGGTTTTCGGGATCCTGAAGAACTGAAAAGAGCGATGGACATTGACAAGGATGCTCCTGTTGTTGCCTTCATCGGCCGGTTTAGTTTGGAGAAGGGAATTGATACGCTTTTAGAATCCTTCAGGCGCCTGGCAGATTCAAAGCCGGAGATTTATCTTCTGATGATCGGTTCGGGAGAGATGGAGGAAGCAATTGAAGCGTTAACGCGGGATTCGAAAATACGTATCAGGGTAATGCCTCCGCGAATGAACATATTAGATTACTACAGGCTTGCAGATGTAATTGTACTCCCATCCAGAGTTGATCCTTTTCCCCTCGTAATGCTTGAAGCAGGTTTGATGCAAAAAGCATTTATAGGAAGTAATGTTGATGGAATCCAGGAAATGATAATTAATGGAAAGGAAGGAATTTTGATTGAGCCGGGGAATACTGAAGCCCTGGCGAGTGCAATAGTCCGCTTATGTGAGGATAAGGCCTTGAGGACCCGCCTGGCAGTGAATCTGCACAATAAAGTATGCCACTCTTATACTGCTGAGAAGATGCTCCCATTTTATGAAAAATTATATATCAGGATCATGGATGAAGCTTGAAAAAACATTCCGGTTGTTTGGAATTAAAATTAACATGCTGGAATACGATGAATTTATTAAATACATCGAATATGTTATTAATCAGAATCTACGGACCAGAATTACCTACGTAACGGCAAATTCGCTGAATATAATATATGACGACCCATCCATGGCCGACACATTCCGTAAGTTTGAAGTAATTCATCCCGACGGGGTAGGTATATATCTGGCCTCCAGGATTCTGTATTACAAAGAAGGAATGAGGGTAAGGGTCACAGGCTCTGATTTTTATCCTTTGCTTATTGCAAAGGCATCCGAAAAAAGGTGGAAAATATTTCTTTTGGGTGATGGGGATGAAAACCTGGAGAGGGCACGATTAAGAAATCCGGGTTTTAATATTATTGGTACACAAAATGGTTTTCACTTTGATAACGATGAGTTAGTAAAAAGGATAAATTCTTCAGGCGCTGATATTTTATTCGTCGGCATGGGATGTCCCAAACAGGAAAGATGGATTATTGAGAACAAAGACAGGATTGATATAAAAGTAATTATTGCAACCGGCGAAGGTATAAAGGTACTTGCGGGAGTAAAAAAAAGAGGGCTTCCGATAGTCAGAACATTAGGCCTGGAATGGATGGTAAGATTGCTTAACAACCCTAGAATATATTGGCGCAGATATCTGCTTGGTAACCCATTGTTTGTTTGGCGGGTCATTAAATACAAAATTCAAAACCACAGGAATAAAGTAGTATGAAATTATTTAGGTTCATCGTGCTGTTTGTTATTACTGTTTTGTATTGTACTCCCACAATTATAAAAGCACAAACCGCAAATGATATTGAGGTTAAGGGAAATTCATTTTCTTTCTCTGTATCCTCTGATAATAATTATAAGGATGAAAAGACAGGCAGCCTTATATTGCGTAATTATTCTGAGTCCACCGATGAATCACAGCCCGGGACATATAAAATACCGCACCGGGATATAATTATTGCAATCCCTCCTTTATCCAGGCCGCAGATCAAAGTTACCCCTGTAACTATAACTGAAACAGAATCAGCTATTCCAATGCTAAATCCGCAGGTTATTAAGTCTGATTCTGATATAGTTTATAAGGCCCCTGAGTACAACCTCAGTGCATCTGATAATTATGCTGGGGATATATACGAAATCCGCGGATACTTCTGGTACAGGGATTTCTATTGTGTGCATCTGAGACTTAACAATTATAAGTTTGATGAAAGAGCCAGCAGGATTATTGAGTTCAAAAATATTAAAATAGAGTTGAATTTCAATCAGGGAATAACTCTGCTGAAGAATTCTCCTGTGGTATTGAAGTCCAGGTTTGATGAAGAATTTAAGAATGTTTTGTACAACTGGAATATTGCTGAGCAGTTCAGGAGCACTAGAAAGACATTTGATGCGGATTCAAGCGGTAATTGGATCGACTATAATTCAGTATATCTGAAACTGGCAGTAGCTGACGATGGTTTATACAGGATCAGTAAGAATGAACTGGAAAAGGCGGGTCTCTCAAGTGCAGTTGCAGACCCACGTACTTTCAGGCTCTTTGAAAGCGGGCACGAAGTACCTATTTATGCAGCAGGAGAAGAAGATGGAGTTTTTAATGATAACGACTACATTGAATTCTACGGGACAAAGCATTATTCAAAAATATCTTCCAGGAAAAATAACCCTAACGGAACACCGTATAATAATTATATGGACCAGTACAGCGATACAACTTATTATTTCCTGGGCTGGGGTGGTATCCGGGGCAAAAGAATTCCTGTACAAAATAATATAACAGAAAAGCCCACAGACACACTGAAGTATTATACCGATTTTGCACACGTGGAAATGAACACGATGTACCAGCCATTATCAACAGATGTTGTAAAAAATCAGGACCCTGAATGGCTTGAAACGAACGGATGGTTCTGGGGATGGTGGGGTGTGGGTACGATGAATTTCAGTTTTACAGTAAACGATCTTGTTCCGAATAAAAATGCCGCAATTTACTTTAAGGCTGTTAGTGGTGGGTCCAGTCTGGTGCAAAATGCTCATAACATTGCAATGCATTTTAAGTCGGCAGTTATTGACACGCAGGTTGTTAATCTGAATGAAAGGGTATGCCTGGGTGGTGTATTTAATTCAGGGATGTTAAGCAACGGCCAAAATTCATTTTCTGTAATTAATTATCCGAATGGATCTTCTCCAAACTATTTTGCCTATGACTGGTATGAGGTGGAATATCCCAGACAGTTAAAAGCAATAAATGACTCGCTTATTTTCGGAATAAGAGATTCGGTAAGTAAAGCTTTAAGAATAATTAAAATTGATAATGTATCATCATCTGATATTATACTTTACAAAGTAAAACCATTTGTGAAGCGGATTACGGATTTCAGTTATTCTGGCAAGTCTGTATCTTTTACAGATACCGTAGGTGCCGGATCAGTTTATGTTATAACTGTTCCGGATAAGGTACTGCATCCCAAATATATGGTTCGCAAGCAGTTCGTTTATTTAAGAAGCCCTTCAAGAAAGGCAGATTATATTGCAATCACCCATCCTACACTGAAGGAGTCTGCAATAAACTATGTCAATTTCATCGCTGAAAATTACAAACTTTCCACAGAACTCATAATGATCAATGATATTTACGATGAGTTCTCGTTTGGTTATCCTGAGCCTGAAGCAGTCAGATTATTCTTAAAGTCCAGTCTCAGTAACTGGAATGCTCCCAGGCCTTCATATCTGGTCCTGATAGGAAGTGCATGCTACGATTACAAGAACAATATTTCGCGGAATGGCGGAATTGAAATAAATAAAAATCTTGTGCCATCATACGGGGAGCCTGTAAGTGATGCCTGGTTTGCAATGCTGGATCCGGGCAGTCCGCTTTTACAGCAGATGTATGTGGGAAGATTAGCCGTAAATAGCCCCGCGGAATTAAACTATTATCTCCAGAAGCATAAGAAATACATTAGCCGAAAGTATGATGCTTTTAACAAAACTTCTCTGTTCTTTTCGGGTGGGGACGGTAATAATGCGTCTCAGCTTTCAGACCTGAAAAGTGTAAATGATTATATTATTAATAACTATGTTGTTACAGCTCCTATAGCAGGGGCATATTCGCATTTTTATAAAACTGCAAATCCTCTGAGCGATTTCGGACCGTATGATATTTCATATGTAAATAAGAAAATTCTGAAAGGCGGGTTATTTATTTCATATCTGGGGCATAGCGGTACGAGAACCTGGGATAACAGTATTTCCGAAGCTGAGCAGCTTAACAATTCTTCAGATAATAGTTTTCTGGTGACTGACTTTGGGTGTTCAACAAACAAATTTGCCGAACCTGATGTTGCTTCTTTCGGTGCTCTGTTTACAAATAAAGGTCAGGCCATAGCCTACATAGGTAACTCGTCACTTGGATTTACGAGCACGTCATACACGGTTCCCAGGTACTTTTATGAAAGCCTGCTGCATGATTCGGTGTATACGCTGGGGCGGGCGCACCTGGCTTCGAAGATAAAGATGTTCAATAAGCAGGGAACAAGTGGTGTTTACAAAATATTCGCGCTGACCAACACTCTTATAGGAGACCCGGTAATAAATCTTGCGATTCCTCCTAAACCAAACCTGGTTATTTCTCCTGAGGACGTGATGTTGGCGGAGACTTTCCCAAATGATCAGGCTGATTCAGTATCATTGCTTCTGAATATTAATAATTTGGGGGCTGCCTCAGCAGGCACATTTTCAGTTACGGTAAACGACAGCTATAATAATAATAAAGTTTATTCAAAAAGCTTTAATCGCATACTTCCTGAATTAACCGATTCCGTGGTTCTTAAAATTCCCGTCAGGGGGAGAGCAGGGTTACACCAGCTATCTGTGGTGCTCGACAGCGGAAATACAATTGATGAGATATATGAGAATGATAATACATTGAATTACTCATTTAATGTATCAACTGTATCGGTACGTCCGTACATTTTTGACAGGGTATCAGGTACAATTCAAAATATGTTTAAGCTGCTGAACCCATCGGACAAATTCCCAGGCAAAGATAACCAGATCACCATCCAGGCAGATACCACCGACATGTTTACTTCAGGCCTGTATTTCAGCGCTAAAATGGATTCGTTTTCAACGAGCATTGACTTATCAAAGTTAAGCAATAATAAGAGATACTGGGTGCGGTACAAGATAGATTCCGGCTCAAGTCTTTGGGACCAGCCTATTAGTCTGATTAAAACTCCGGATAATGCCAAGGTTATCCTGAACGATCTGACCGGCTTTTCCAGAGTATCCCTGAGTGATGTTAATTACAGTAACGGTGGCCTCAGGATTTCTGCCGATACAGTCGCCATCAATGTTAAATCAGGCGGAGGGAATGTATCCAAATATGGAAGTATCAACAGAAACGGGATTAACATTCTGCCCAATACTTTTACCTGGGGAATGGGAATTGCGGTTTTTGATCAAGCGACACTTAAGGTAGACACTGTAAAGACATACTGGTATGGTGATGATGCAAAAGAAGCAAACAATCTTGCCAGGCTGATAAACTCTATTGCTCCTGGAAAAATAGTTGTGATGAATGCAATCGATGATGCCTCATCCAACCTTACCCAGGACCTGAAGGCTGCAATTAAAACACTGGGCAGCACAAAGGTTGACCAGATAAAATACAGGGGACCCTGGGTACTGATTGGTAAAAAAGGAGCAGCTCCCGGAAGCGTGACTGAAATTGTTAAGGATGCCAGTTATCCTGAGGTACTTATTGCAGATACAGTTTTCGTAACTAATAAATTAAAGGGAAAGGTTTTAACTAACCTATTAGGTCCGGCCAAAGAATGGAATAAATTAAATGTGGTTCAAAGTGCTGAAGCCGATTCACTTGTGAAATTCCGGGTGCTGGGGATCCGGAATGACTCCGGAACTGATACGCTAAATTATCTCATAATGAAAAAGAATTCGGCTGACCTGACCTCCATTGATGCCGGTAAATATCCATTTATCAGGCTGCAGAGTGAATTAAAAGCAGGACCGGATGGTAGTTCGCCCTTACTGAATTCCATGGCCGTGGAGTTCCTGGGTACGCCTGAACTTGGTACGAATTATCAGGCCGTTTCGGTTTCAGGTGACACTGTGGCACAGGGATCTGATATCGACCTGAAATTTTCAGTTTACAATGCCGGTGAATCAAATGCCGACAGCATAAGAGTGGCAGTTGAACTTTTGAAGTCCGATAACACAAAAAAAATACTCGGTAGCTTTATCATTTCAAGACTTGATACAATGCAAAGCAAGACACTTAGTTATAAGTACAGGACAAACAATTCTGATGGAAGCGGAAAAATGGGGTTCGGGATCAGCATTGATCCTGAAGGCAGAATACAGGAACTGTATAAGGACAATAATTATTACAGCGTATCATTTTTCGTTAAGCCTGATACTACTTCAACTTCGGTTTCTTCTGCTACTGTGTCGGTGACATTTGACGGGAAGGAAATAACTGACGGGGATTTTATTTCATCAAGGCCGGAGATGGTCATCAGCCTGAAATACCCGGTCTGGTTTCCTCTGGCGGATACCTCAGCCGTGCAGTTTAACCTGGATGGACGGGTGCTGCTGCATTCAGGACTGGGCATAACTAACGATACAATGAACCGCAGAATATTGTATAAATGCAGTCCTGAATTGGCTAATGGTGAACATTTTCTCAGAATTGTGGGGAAGAATGTAAGCGGCCGTCTGGACAATTCTTCGGCATTCGAAAAGACTTTCCAGGTCTCTGACGAGCTTAAACTGATAGATGTGTATAATTATCCAAATCCATTCAGGGAAAATACTTATTTCACGTTCAGACTTACGCAGATTCCGGATGAGCTGAAGGTCAATATCTATACGGTAGCAGGCAGATTAATTCAGCAAATTGAACAAAATTATGCACAATTGCACTATGATTTTAACCAGATTTACTGGGATGGCCGGGATAAGGACGGGGACGCTGTCGCAAATGGAGTGTACCTCTACAAAATAATACTGAAAAAAGGTGAAAAACGGGAGGAAACAGTGCAAAAACTGGCCAAAATCCGCTGAGCTACGACAATGCTTAAAATGGGACTTTATGCCTTTTTTATGGCATAAATATTGAGAGCTAATAACTGCTTCTGCAGGTTATTATATCTGTTTTAAGCAGGAAAATGTTTTTTTATTGAACAAGGTAAAAAATGAAAAAGATAATAATTGCGATATTTTTCATGTCGTTCGTCAGTATTGTAAACGCTCAGTTTCCCAGGTATCCCGAGCCAAACCAGGGCGATATTGCCGGGGGACTCGGACTGACCTGGATTGATGGCCAGCCATTTTATTCAGTACACTTCAGACCCGAGGTTGCATTTGCCAACTGGGGTCTGGGTGTGGACCTTAGGCTTGATTTTAATTCAGAGGGAAAACTCCGTCACGAAAACTTCAATGAGTTTTCTGATTATCTCAGTATTATCCGCTATGTCAGGTACGGGCATAAAGGAGACGCAATATACGGCAGGCTTGGTGCCCTGGATTATGCATCGTTAGGACATGGAAGTTTAATGTATATGTATAATAACAGTCCCAGCTTTGATGTGAGGAAGGTGGGACTTGAGTTTGACATGGACTTTGAGAAATTCGGGTTTGAGTCAGTTTATGGAAATTTCGGGGAGGCCGGTGTAACGGGGGTCAGGGGATATGTAAGGCCCCTGAAATATACTCAACTGGCTGATGTTCCCATTATCAGTAATCTTGAAATCGGAGCTTCCTTTGCAGGGGATTTCAACAAGTACTCAGGGGTGACAGCTGCCGGGTTTAATGACAGCACAAAACAGTTAACCATTCAGGCCGATCAGGGAATAATGAAAATAGCCGGTGTGGACATAGGGCTTCCCATAACACTGGGAAGCAAAGTAACCTTTACACCATATTATGATTATGCAAAGATATTAAATTATGGTCATGGTACTGCACTGGGTATGATGCTGGATTTTCATGGATTTGGCCTGGTAAGCCTGGGTGCAAAACTGGAAAAAAGGTTTAATGGCAACAACTATCTGCCTTCATATTTTAACTCAATGTATGAAATTGAAAGATTCATGGTTGGCAAGGACGGCAAGCCGGCAGACAATAAGGACGGTTATATCAGCAAGGCGGCCAGGCTGCAGGGACTGGGATCTGTGGGAAATGGTTATTATGGAGAACTGTATGCAAAGGTCATAAACTTATTTGACGTGATAGGGAGTTATCAAAGGCTTGATAATGATCCGAACAGCGGCATTCTTCATATTGTAACGGATGTCTCACCAAAAGATGGATCCTACGTTCTCAGGGCAGGGTACGACAAAATTAAAATAGGGAATGAAAAGGACCTATTTAAACTTGACGACAGGTCCTATCTTTTTGCGGAAGTTGGATACAAACCGATGACTTACATGATTGTTTCAGTAGTATACAACTGGACTTTCAAGCCCATCAGGGACGTAAACGACAACGTAGTGGATTTTGTCCCTCAGAAGAAAATTGAGCCCAGGGTTACTTTTGTATATCCCTTCAATCTGGGTGAGTAGTAAATAGTATTCAGGGGTTTTGTTGATTAGAATTCTACACAGTATCCGGATTGAGTATACTGTGTAGAATTTATTAACTCAGGCAAAATTGCTTGCAACTGAGAATTTTTTTTTATGTTCTGTTATATCATTGAAGATGGAAAGGATGCATGATCTTTTCCCAAGCTCGATCTGCACAACGGAAATCAGTGCAATAAGGCTGCTGCCGGACTTTCTCTTCAGCTTAACTTCCATATTTTTTACGGCTCCCTTTTTTGAAAGGAGTCCATATATTTTTTCCCTGTCACGCAGATCAGAAAAAATCTCCAGTTGACTTGCCGTATTCCCTATTACCTCATCGCGTCGGAAACCCGTTATGTTTTCAAAAGCTTCATTAATATCCAGGTATTTCCCGTCATTGAGTGTGGATATTGCGATACCAGAAGGCGATTCCCTGAAAACAGTTGAGAGCTTAAGTGCAATTTCCTGTAATGCAATTTCAACCTGTTTGCGTCCGGTTATATCTTCAATAACAATGATAAAATACAGGGGTTTTCCTGTTTCATTCTTAACGATCGATCCGGTAAAATTTGTGCACACAACAGAACCATTATCCCTTCTTATAAACCGCTTTTCCATCTGATAGTTTCTGAGATTTCCGTTAATAGCCAGTTCTTTCTGACGGGCATCATATTCCAGGTCATCCGGGTGTGTGATTTCGCTGAGCGAAAGATTTAATAGCTTATCATGCGGGCACCCGACGATTTCACAGAATTTCTTATTAACCATCAGCCATTCGCCCCCGAGCGTAACATGAGCAATTCCCACGGCAGCCTGTTCAAAAGTGGCGCGGAACCGTTCTTCTTTTTCACGAATAATTTCCTCGGTCTTCTTGCGCTCTATTGAATAGCGTATCGATCTAAGAAGCAGATTGCAGTCAATCTGGCCTTTAATGAGGAAGTCCTGTGCCCCCATTTTGACGGCTTTGTAGCCTAATTCTTCGTCGTCCATTCCTGTAAGTATAATAATAGGAATTGTTTTTATCCGGGAATAAAGCCTGCGAAGCGTATCCAGTCCCAAACTGTCCGGCAGTCCAAGATCCAACAAAATAACGTCGTAATTAGTATTATTGAGGCGTTCAATACCTGAAGATAGCTGGACATTATGATGCAATATGAGGTGCTTATTTTTAGTTTCCTTCAGCATCTCGCTGATAAGCATCGCATCACCCATATTATCCTCGATCATCAATATCTTAATGGTCCGTTGTTTCATTATATCCTCTTTAGGTATAATTTTAAACAGTTGAGGTTGACAAACTTCCATAAACTAATTCTCTCCCAAAATGACTTAGTATTCAGGATATAAAATAGACTCAGGACCTCCCGGTTTTCTGAAGGGAGTGCCGTGTTGGTTTTTAGTTTCAAAAGGAATCCGCAGCATGTATTTTATTGCCCTTTTTAATAACTGCGGACAATTGATGTATTAACTATTTCGGAAAACTCCAAAATTGTAGTAGCAAATAAATGAAATAAACAACAGACAACAATCCCATTTCTAATGCCCTTAATTATTTTTGCATATCCTTTTATCTCTGGTTATTATAGTAATGTTAGCAGGTCCAAAAAAACTAAAATATTTATTGCAAAGGACTATTTATTCCTTTAAATTAGAAGTGCTATGAAAAAAATTTCATTTGTAAAAATGAGCGGTGCCGGAAACGATTTCGTTTTATTCGACAAAAAGGTCACTCCAGCACTAATATTATCTCCTCAAGGGATAAAGAAATTATGTGCCAGGGGAACCGGTATCGGTGCAGATGGCGTTCTTGTTATTGATGATAGATCAGGCTATGATTTCAGCATGGAGTACTATAATGCTGACGGTTCAACGGGAACATTATGCGGCAACGGAGCCAGGTGTGCTCTTAAGTATGCGGAGTTAAGCGGAAGGCTTTCTGGGACAGGAGCCAGTTTTATTTCGAACGGGAATTCCTACAGCGGGGAAATACTTAATTCCGGAAGGGTCAGGTTCAATCTGGGTAATCCAAAAGATCTGAATTTGGACATTTCTATCTGGGCTGCCGGGCAAATGATTCCTGCTTCATTTATCCATACGGGGTCACCTCACCTGGTTATTAAAGCCGATGTATTGAGGAAAGATCCGGATAATCCTGATTCAGCATATGACAACCTGGAAACACTTCCGGTTGTTAATATCGGCAGGGAACTGAGATATTCTGATTATTTTGCACCGGAAGGTACCAATGTTAATTTCATTAAGGTATCCGACAACAAGGTTCAGATACGTACTTATGAGAGGGGTGTTGAAGATGAAACACTTGCCTGCGGAACCGGTTCGGTTGCATCTGCGCTGATTTGTTATTTAAAGGAAAATATGCGTCCTCCGATTAGTCTTGTTACCAGGAGCGGCAGCGAGCTGGTTGTGGATTTCAGAATAAATGGGAATAAAATTGATAATTTATCTTTGAGTGGTCCCGCTGAAGTTACTTTTACCGGAGAATTTTTTTCAAATTTATATCTTTAATAAATGGAGAAATTATGGCTAAAGTTATTTTTTCAATTCAATATGATGTAATTCCAAGTAAGAGAGATGAATATCTTAATATTATGCGCGAATTGAAAACTCTGGTTTCCGGTAATGGTTTAGTCAGTTATTCGGTATATGAGAAGAAAAATAAAGCAAATAGTTTTGAGGAAGTCTATACTTTTGCCAGCGATGAAGCTTACGAGGAATTTGACGATAACCAGAACGAAAGAATAGATATTCTAATGTCTAAGCTTTCAGATATGATTAAAGAAAACTCAACAAAATATACTACTATGCACGAAGTAATTGATTAAGTACTTTGTTGTAGCTGTTTGTCTTTCATCAGGTCATTTCTTTTTGAAGCAGTGACCTTTTTTATTTTTATATCGTGGACTGAGATTATTAGTCCTGTCAGATCTGCATCAGGAATGTACTGTTCCTGAGCAGATATTTACAAAGAATGGACCGCGGAAATCCGTCGATTTACTTTTACTTCAATCCTGTTGCGATCATTGCCTTAACTGCGTCAGAAATAATCATTCTTCACATAAGATTTCTCATTTGAAGACTCACGAATATTGCATAAATTTGTGTGACTGATTAAATTATTTCAAAAGACCCAGAACCAGGATGAAAGGGTTCCGGAGTTTTCCTGAGGCAATGAGGCCCCGGGGTAAGTCTCCGGTAAATTCAGGTATTAGTGTCAATAATAATGCATAATAGGAGTAATAATGAAGATTAAACCCATATATATTTATGCCGGAGTAATTGTTGCGGCTGTAATTTTCCTTATAATATTCTCGACCGGAGACAAGAAAAATTCATCAAATCCTGCCAATAGTGAAATGCCGAAGGATGAAATCCATAAAGGCTTAACGCCGGGTAGTGGCGGAGTTTCAGGTGCAGATGTCAGTGCTGAAGTAAAACAGAAAATGGAAGCCCTGCGTCAGGCTTACGAAAAAAATCCTGATGATACACTTAAGACCAGGGAATATGCCGAATTTCTTTCAGCAGCACACAAACCCGACCAGGCAATACCTTTGTACGAAAATATACTTAAGAAAGGTCCCCAAAGGACAGATATAAGGTTTTCACTTGGCCTGGTTTATTACAACAAGGGAGATTTTACAAAGGCTGAAGAGCTGGTCAACAGTGTGCTTCAGTACGATAAAAACAACGTTCAGGCTGAATATAATCTGGGTGCCATTGCTGCAAGCCGTGGAGATAATGCAAAGGCAAAGAGCATATGGCAGGGTATTATAAAGGATCATCCGAACTCGGAATTCGCGCCTTTGGCCAAAGAAGCCATCAAGATGGTGGGACAATAACACAACTGGTGTAATCAAATGATGCTGGTGCATCTCCTGCAGAAACTGCAGCACCATATGGATAAATTTACTTCTTTTCTATAATTGCAAATATATCTATATTTAACAGCCAGGTTTTATACTTTATGGTGGAATATGTTGGAGCGGTGCATATACATTCAGTTTTTTCAGATGGCAGCGGCGAAGTAAAGGAAATAGCTGCCATTGCTGATGAAACCGGACTTGATTTTATTCTTCTGACAGACCATAATACCCTTCGGGCGATGAATGAAGGATATGAAGGCTGGCACGGGAGAACACTTTTACTGGTTGGTTGTGAGATAAACGATAAAGAAAACAAGAATCATTATCTTACTTTTGGTTTGAATCAGACCTTCTCGACCAGACTGCCCGCAAAGGAAATTGTGAGGAAAGTAAAGGAATCCGGAGGAATCGGCTTTATAGCTCATCCTCATGAAAAGCGTTCTTCTATGAAAGAGCATCCGGCTTACCCTTGGACTGAATGGGATACTGAAGATTTTACGGGCATTGAGATCTGGAATCATATGTCCGAGTGGATGGAAGGTTTAACTGAAGAAAATAAATATCAGTATCTTATGCATCCTTTAAGATCAATTATGGCCCCTCCGGCTGAAACGCTCTCGGTTTGGGATGAGCTCAGCATGAACAGAAGGGTGGTTGGAATCGGGGGAGTAGATGCCCATGCTCATAAGATTAATCTGCTGGGCTTTTTTGAGGTGGAAGTTTTCCCATACAAAGTATTGTTCAAATCGATCAGAACTCATATTTTAGCATATGAGAAAATTGATAAAAACAGCGGTGAAGATTCGGTATTAAAGGCAAAAAATTTGATTTATGATTCGCTAAGGATGGGCAGGTGTTTCGTATCTAATTATTATCACGCCGATGCCGCAGGATTCAGGTTTTTTGCTGAAAGTGGAAACAGGATTTATCAGATGGGGGAAAGTCTGGAACTGCCGCCCAAATTAAAGATGAGGGTTCTGCTTCCAAGTCTGAGCGGAGAAATTAAGTTAATAAGAAACGGCAGATTGTATGACTCAGTGGAAAATATTGACGCCGAGTTTCATGTAAAAGAGCCGGGAGTATATAGGGTTGAAGTTTATCTGGACGGTAAAGCCTGGATATTTTCAAATCACATCAGAGTTTTGCAGTAATTTATAGAATTGTTTGTTCTTTACTGATTTTGTATTTTTGCGCCCATAGTTCAACTGGATAGAACGTCGGATTCCGGTTCCGAAGGTTGGGGGTTCGATTCCTCCTGGGCGTACACATTAGCTGCCGTAAAGGTATAATTCGGCAGATATTAAGTTTGAATAATTATTTTTAATCAGGAGATAAAAAGTGCTTACAAAAAAGAAACAACTTTCTAAAAAGGAGATTAAAGAAGATACACTTGTTACTTCTTATTATAAGGCTGTCAAGTTCTTTGACGATTATAAATCCAAAATTTATATCTATGCAGCGGCTCTTGTGGTCGTAGCTGCGGCAGTTTACTGGTATATGGATAACAAGGCCAAGAACAACGAACAGGCTAATGTGGAACTCTCCAGGATAATGGATCTTTATGATTCAGGTGCTTATCAGGAAGCTATAGACGGCAGGGCAGGCACCAATGTCGCTGGACTTAAGAAAATTGTTGAACAGTACGGTAGCACAGAAAACGGCGAAGCAGCAAAGATATACCTTGCCAATTCCTACAACCTGCTCGGCAAGTATGACGAAGCTTTCAAGTACTATAATGATTATAGTGGAAGTAACAAGCTCTTCAAGGCCACTGCATTAGCCGGCAAAGCCAGCTATTTTGAATCGAAAAATGAGCTTGAAAAAGCTGCCGATTCATTTAAGGATGCTGCACACGTATCCAAAGAGAACGTAAATAATCCAGACTACCTCCTTAATTCAGGAATAGATTATCTCAAAGCCGGAAAGAAAGAACTGGCTCTGGAACAGTTCAATAAAATCAAGGAAGACTACAAGAATTCCCTGGCTTCCAGAGACGTTGAACAGTACCTGGCTTTGGCGAAATAGTTAAAGGGTATTACTTAAAAAGCCGTGATGAAGCTGTCACGGCTTTTTTTATTATATTTGTTGATATACATATAATTAATTTTATCCGGGAGTGTACCGGCAGCTAGTGAAGTCCTTCTTATTTCTTGACTTTATATGCGTTGGTCGCTATATTTTTGCTATTCAATAATAAAAATTTTAGGAAGTTATGGCAGATACATCAGATTTCAGAAATGGTCTAATTATCAAATTTAAAAATGATTTGTACAGCATTGTTGAGTTCCAGCACGTAAAGCCGGGCAAGGGCGGTGCGTTTGTGCGCACTACGCTGAAAAACCTGCGTAACGGCAAAGTACTCGATAACACCTTCAGAGCTGGTGAATCGATTGATATTGTAAGAGTGGAAAGAAGAAAATATCAGTACTTATACAAAGAACCAGCCGGTTTGGTATGCATGGACAATGAGACCTATGAGCAACTTACAGTACCTACTCATCTTTTTGATGATGGCGTGCGTTTTCTGAAGGAAAGCGAAGAAATAGAAATCCTTTTTAATGGTTCGGATATAGTAAACGTGGAAATCCCAATTTTTATTAATCTGAAGGTTTTAGAGACTGAACCAGGTTTCAGGGGTGATACAGCCACCAATGCAAACAAACCTGCAAAGCTGGAGACTGGAGCTACTATAAATGTACCTTTGTTTATTAATGAGGGAGACATTCTCAGGGTAGACACAAGGACAGGCTCTTATGTTGAAAGAGTAAAACAATAAACAAAGGATGCGATGGATTTAGAGCTTATAAAAAAACTTGTAAAACTAATTGATGCGAGCGGAATAACGGATTTTTCCGTAGAAGATTCAGAAACCAAAATTAAAATATCAAAAAGAATTTTCGGGCAGCAGGTCTATTCACAACCCGTAATTCAGTCTCACGCAGTTCCTCAGGCCCAGCCTGTTACTGCAGGAGAGCAACCTGCTGCGGAAAAACCTTCCGAAGGAATAAAATCTTCTTATCACGAAATACGCTCACCTATCGTGGGTACTTTCTACAGGGCGCCGGCTCCCGATGCCGAACCTTTTGTAAAAGTAGGCGATACAGTTACCCAGGGTAAGGCCCTGTGTATCATTGAAGCCATGAAACTGATGAACGAAATCGAGTCGGATGTAAGCGGAAAGATAGTGAAAATACTAGCTGAAGATGGAAAGCCCGTTGAATACAACCAGCCTTTATTCCTAATAGAAGCATGAATCCTTGCAAGTTAAGTTGAGGTATAATTGTTCAATAAAATATTAATAGCAAATCGCGGCGAAATAGCGTTACGGATAATAAGGACATGTAAAGAACTCGGGATAAAGACCGTTGCAGTATTTTCTGAAGCTGACAGAGATTCGCTCCATGTTACATTTGCCGATGAGGCTGTATGTATAGGACCAGCCCAGGCAAGGGAAAGCTACCTGAAGATTCACAGTATAATATCGGCTGCTCAGATAACAGGGGCTGAAGCAATCCATCCCGGATACGGTTTTTTAGCTGAAAATGCGGATTTCTCGGAGATTTGTCAGGAAGTTAAAATCAAGTTTATCGGTCCATCCCCCGAAATGATTAGGGCAATGGGCGATAAGGCTTTTGCAAAAGACACAATGAAGAAGGTTGGTGTTCCTGTAGTTCCTGGCAGCGATGGCATAGTCAGAAGTCTTAATGATGCAAAGTCTCTTATCAGGGAAATTGGTTTTCCTGTAATTATCAAAGCCACTGCCGGCGGCGGTGGTAAGGGAATGCGCATTGTTTTTGATGAAAGCGGCCTTGAAAAAGCATTTCAGACAGCGCGAACTGAAGCCGAGTCTGCTTTTGGTAACGCTGAAGTATACATTGAAAAATATATCGAGAACCCCAGGCATGTGGAAATCCAGATCCTGGGAGATCAGATGGGCAATATTTATCATTATGGTGAAAGGGATTGCTCGGTACAGAGAAGACATCAGAAACTCATTGAAGAATCTCCTTCCCCTGCTGTTGACGATAATCTCCGTGAGTTAATGGGAGAGGCTGCCATAAAAGGTGCGCGTGCAGTTAATTATGAGGGGGTAGGAACAATAGAGTTTTTGCTGGATAAACACAAGAATTTCTATTTCATGGAGATGAACACCCGTATACAGGTAGAACATCCGGTTACAGAAATGGTCAACAGTGTTGACCTTATTCGCCAGCAAATAAGAGTAGCTGCAGGGCTGAGTATAGATACAACGCCAGAGAAACCAAGAGGGCACTGCATCGAATTCAGAATAAATGCAGAGGATGCCGAAAATGGTTTCAGGCCTTCACCCGGAAAAATTACTTCACTTCATTTCCCGGGAGGCTTTGGAGTAAGGGTGGATTCACACATTTACCAGGATTATGTAATACCTCCGAATTATGATTCTCTGCTGGCCAAGCTGATTATCTGGGGAAAAGACAGAGAACATGCCATTGCAAGGGCGCGCAGGGCTTTAGAAGAGCTCACGATTGAGGGTGTTAAGACGACTACAAATTTTCACCTGAGGGTATTGGATGATGAAAGATTTTTAAGCGGGAACTTCGATACCAGCTTTATAGATAAATTACTTATAAAATAATTATTGAGGTCAAAGATGAATGTTCCAGAAAATTTAAAGTACACAAAAGACCACGAATGGATTTTAGTTGAAGGCAATGTTGGCACAATCGGTGTAACTGATTACGCTCAGGGAGAATTAGGTGATATCGTATTTGTTGATATCGATCCTAACCTGGCTGAATTAAAATCTGGTGAGTCGTTCGGTACTGTTGAAGCAGTTAAGACAGTCAGCGATCTTTATGCTCCCTGCAGTGGTAAAGTAATTGAACTGAATAAGAAACTGGCAGAAGAACCCCAGGTTGTAAACTCTGATCCTTATGGACAGGGATGGATGGTAAAAATTGAAATATCAAACCTTGAAGACCTTAACGACCTGTTGGATAGCTCAGCTTATACACAGCTCATCGGGCACTAGAATTTGAAGCGAAATTATGGAAGACAAAATCCGCCGGCGGTGGATTTTGTCTTTATTTTAAATGAAACCGGATTCCACTAAAAAAATCCTGGTTATTTTGTTATTTAATATAATCGGAATAATGATACACGAAGAAGTAATACTGATACTGGATTTTGGCTCACAATATACACAGCTGATAGCGCGTAGAATACGCGAATGCGGAGTCTATTCAGAAATACATCCCTTTAATATCGACCTGCAGGAAATAAAAAAACTGAATCCTAAGGGCATAATTTTATCAGGTGGTCCTCTTAGCGTTTATGACCAGGGGGCTCCGAATCTTGACAGTGCAATCTTTGACCTTAATATTCCCATACTTGGGATCTGTTATGGACTTCAGCTGATCTGTAAGACTCTTGGCGGCAAGGTTGAGCCTGCTGAAAGCAGGGAATACGGCAAGGCGGTCCTTAAGGTTGTCAGGCATAATGCACTTTTCCAAAACCTGCGAGATGACTCGGTTGTGTGGATGAGTCATGGAGATTACCTGACCAAAGTTCCGGAGAATTTTGAAATAATAGGGACATCCGAAAATTCCCCATATTGTGCACTTGCCGACGAGGCCAGAAGGATTTACGGCGTGCAGTTTCATCCGGAAGTAGCACATTCAGAACAGGGGAAAAAGATATTAAAAAACTTCCTGTTTGACATATGCGGTGTAAGGGGAGAGTGGACTCCAAAACACTTTATTGAAACCAGCCTGCAGGATATACGGGATCTGGTTGGCAACAGGAAAGCCATCTGTGCTCTGAGCGGAGGGGTGGATTCAAGCGTAGCTGCTGTGCTTGTCAGTAAGGCCATCGGCGAGAACCTGATCTGCATACACGTGGATACTGGAATGATGAGAAAGGATGAAAGCAAGCAGATAATAGATATGTTCGAAAATAATTATCAGCTGAATTTGATACATATTGATGCATCTGAGAAATTCCTGCAGAGATTGGAAAATGTAGTAGATCCAGAGAAAAAGAGAAAAATTATAGGCAACACTTTTATTGAAGTGTTTGAAGAAGCCGCAAAGAAATATGAGGATGTGGGCTTCCTGGTTCAGGGCACTCTCTATCCGGACGTAATTGAGTCGGTTGCCGTAGTCGGTTCTTCAGTTACTATTAAGACTCATCATAACGTAGGAGGCTTGCCGGAGAAGATGAACCTGAAGCTTATCGAACCTTTCAGAGAGCTTTTTAAGGATGAGGTAAGGAAAATCGGCAGGGAATTAGGTTTGCCGGAAAGCTTTATCGAAAGGCATCCATTCCCGGGTCCGGGGTTGGCCGTAAGGGTTTTAGGCGATATTACAGAGGCAAAGCTTGCAATTTTGAGGGAAGCTGACGATATTTTCATTAATGAAATCAAAAGGGCTGGTATTTATAATAAAATATGGCAGGCCTTTGCCGTACTCCTGCCTGTACAAACTGTTGGGGTAATGGGTGATTCCAGGACGTATGAGAATGTAATTGCCTTAAGGGCAGTCAATTCAACCGATGGTATGACGGCCGACTGGTATCCTTTTGAAGCCGGATTTCTGGCCGATGTTTCCAACAAAATTATAAGGAATGTGCGTGGGGTTAACAGGGTGGTTTATGATATCAGTTCAAAGCCTCCTTCAACAATTGAATGGGAATAAATTCGAAATTAAATGCTGCATCTAGAATATAAATTGAAGAAGGCTTCGGATTTCGAGGCCCAGGGAAAGTTTTTGCATGCCGTGCAGATCTATGCCGGCATAATTGCAAATGATCAGAATCATTCGCTGGCCCATATTAAACTGGCCAGCCTCTATGATCGTATGGGGAATTTTAACGCTTCTATTAAGCTGCTGAAGAATTATCTGCAGAATATTTCCGATGATGGCGAGATCAGGATCTATCTGGGTCAGCTATTCCTTAAGTATTCTTATTGGGATGAAGCCATTGACGTATTATCCTTGTTTAGTCCTGAAGAGCAGCCAATTCATTCTTTCTTCCTGGGATATGCCCATTTTATGCTGAAGGAATATGAAATTGCCATTATCAATTTCGGCAATTTCCTGGAAAGAAGCACTAATTCAGAATTCAAATACGAAGCCAATATATACATTGCAAAAATTCATATAGAACTGAGTTCATATGAAGATGCACTCCTTGCTGCAAAGAAAGCAGAAGAAATATACAGTAACAGTTGGGAAGTGTACCTTATCTATGGTATGATTTATTACTTAAAGGGTATGTATTTCCATTCCGTAACCTCCATCGAAAGGGCCTTGAAACTTAACAATAAAGAAGTTTCGCTTCACGAATGGGCGGGGAAAGCCTATCTCAAACTTGGGGATTACCTGAGCGCAGAAAAGCATTTGACAGAGTATATCGAAAATGCCGAAGCAAGTTCAGAAGCTTATGCTTTTCTGGGGCTGGCATGCCTCAACATTCAGAAACTTAAGGACGCCAGAGGTTATTTTGACATGGCCCTGAGTCTGGATCCCAACAACGAAATTGCTGCTGAAGGGAAAAAAAAGTGTAATGTCTAGCTTACCGTGTTCTCCTTGTTGATAAATGTTTCATTTACATTGGGAGCAAGAGATGCTAAAAGTAAAAGATCTGCCCTTGGACGACAGACCCCGCGAAAAACTTATCCTGCGGGGATCTCAAAGCTTAAGTGATGCTGAGCTTCTTGCAATTTTACTTCGTACAGGTACAAAAGGCAAATCAGTAATCCAACTTTCCCAGGAACTACTAAACAGATATGGAAATCTGGCAGTATTAGCAACTGTTTCTGTATCTGCCCTCAAACAGGATAAAGGCATAGGCAATGACAAGGCTGCCACAATGGCCGCTCTCTTTGAGATCAGCCGCCGAGTAATCTCTCAAAATAAAATATTTTCAATTAAAAAGATCACTAGTCCTAAAGACGTTGCCGATATATTTATTCCTATATTAAGAGACGAAGTAAAAGAACGTTTTATAGTGCTTTGCCTGAATTCAGCCAATAAAATCATCAAATATGAGGTGATTTCGATAGGTAACCTGAACTCCAGCGTAGTTCATCCAAGGGAAATATTTAAAGTTGCAATTGAAAATAATTCTGCTAACATTATATTAATGCACAACCATCCCAGTGGAAACCCCGAACCAAGCCATGAGGATATTTCCATAACAAAAAGACTGGTTGAGGCGGGAAAGCTAATGGACATACAGGTATTTGACCACATTATTATTGCCGGCGACTCTTTCTGCAGCTTTACTGAAAAAAGGTTGATGTAAATAGGTTTTAATTCAAATAATTAAAAAATTAAAAGTTAAAATAAACTTGACATATTAGCACATTTTTAATAATATACTATTAGTTCATTTAGGAATTTTTTAATTAATCTTTAGGAGGACGCATATGACCAAAGTTAGAGGTCTCGTAATGACATTGCTTATTGCTGCGGGATTGATAGGTTTTGCCGGCTGCAGCGGTGTAAGTGACGAAGAAAAAGCACAGCTCGAATCACTAAGGCAGGAAGTTAATACACTTAACTCTGATGTGACATCATTAAGAAGCGAAAAAACAAGGTTAGAAAGAGAAATTGGCGAGAAAAATGCAAAGCTAGAACAGTGTGCAAGAGATAAAGAGGAAACAAGAAGTAACTTAGAGAAATTACCAAAGTAATTCGAATTTAGAAGAAATAATAGAATTTTATTGGAGGAAAATGTATGAAAAAATCTAATTTTATTGTGGGAGTATTTACTCTTTTGTTATTTCTTTCCTTTAATGCTTATGCACAGGAAAAAATGTCAAAAGAAGACTGGGAAAATGAAATGAACCGTCTGAATGAACAGAAATCTTCATTGGTAAAAGAACGTGATTCATTACAGAGTGATGTTAACAGGTTGAAATCAACAAACGTACAGAGCTTTGACGATTGCATGAATGAACTTTATGCTTCAGTCGGTGCTACAAAAGCTGATGTTGAAAACTTCAGAAGAATGGTTAGCGAACTGAACGGCAGAATCATGAGAAAAGAAAGCCCAAAGACAGACAGACAGAGAGAGCTGGATTCTTTGAAGATGATGAGAGTAAGCGCATTACCAGAATTTTTCGATAAAGTTCACAATCAGATGCAGAGATCACTGGATGCATGGAATGATATTCCACCAGAACAGAACTACACTGTTGTAAGAGGTGATTGCTTATGGAACATTGCTAAGAAAAAAGATGTTTATAACAATGCTTTTGCATGGCCAAAAATTTATCAGGCTAACAGGGATCAGATCAAGAATCCGGATTTGATTTATCCTAAACAGATATTCAAGATCCCGAATCTTACTGAAGATGAAAAAGCACAGTACGATAAAATGAGGAGAAACTATAAACCTGCTCCTCCTCAGCAAACAACAACAGGCAATGAAACAAAGTAAGATCTGTTGATGATAGTGATTTCAAAAGAATTTATGAGCCCTTTTCATTTTATGAAGAGGGCTTTTTATATTTAAAGACTTATTTTTCGTAATTTAGATAAATAACAAGATTAGGATAGAAGTAATCATATGAGTCAGATTGAGAAGATAATTACACTTGAAAATGTTGATATGCTTTCTTTACTAGGGATTAACGACAACAATATCCGACCTATTGAAGACAGATTCAATACATCCATTACAGTCCGTGGCGAGAATGTTTATGTAAAAGGGGTTCCTGAGGAAATTGATGCCGTTGAAAAGATTTTCAAAGAAATGGTTTATGTCCTTAATACAACCGGAAACCTGCGTCCCTCTGACGTAACTACCATAATGGAACTTACATTGCAGGGAAAGGAGATAATCAGCGAAAAGGAATATGAAACCATAGTACTTTATACAAAAAGTGACGTTGTAAAGGCTAAAACTCCCACTCAGATCAAGTACTTTCAGGCCGTAAGAAAACATGATATCTGTTTCGCAATTGGCCCTGCAGGTACGGGTAAGACCTATCTGGCTGTAGCTTTTGCGGTGGCAGCCCTGAAGAAAGGAATCATTAATAAGATAATACTGGCACGACCGGCAGTTGAGGCAGGAGAAAGCCTGGGGTTCCTGCCAGGTGATTTCCGTGAAAAGATAGATCCATATCTGCGCCCTTTATATGATGCCCTGGATGATATGATGCCTACTGATAAGTTGAAGAATTATATCGAGAAGGGAGTGATTGAAATCGTACCGCTTGCATATATGAGAGGCAGAACACTGAATAATTCATTCGTAATACTGGATGAGGCTCAGAATTCAACAAGCATGCAGATGAAAATGTTTTTGACCAGACTGGGTCCCAATTCCAAGGCGATAATAACCGGTGACGTAACACAAATTGACCTTCCCTCCAAAACAATAAGCGGACTGGTGCAGATACAGGATATTCTGCACAACGTTGAGGGGGTAGGTTTCGTTTATTTTGAAAAGGGTGATGTAGTAAGGCACAAACTTGTTAAAGACATCATAAACGCATATGAGAAGTTTCAGAGCGGAGAGAAAGAGTCTTAACTCTTTCTCTTGCTCTCCTCCCAGAATTTATCCATCTCCTCAAGACTTGATTCGGAAATATGTTTACCGCTTTGCCTGATTTTTTTTTGTACATAATCAAACCGGCGGATAAATTTCTCATTAGTTCTTCTAAGGGCGTTTTCAGGATTTATACCCAGAAATCTCGCATAGTTCACAAGAGAGAAAAAAACGTCTCCGATTTCTTTCTCCAGTTCTTCCTGGTCGCCATTACGCTCACTTTCGTGCATCTCTTCAATTTCTTCAACTACCTTTTTCCACACATCTTCTTTGTTTTGCCAGTCAAAGCCGACTTTTGAGGCCTTTTCCTGCAGGCGGTGGGCCCTTTGTAATGAAGGCAGTTGTTTTGGCACTCCTTCCAGCACAGATTCCCGACCCTCGGCCAGTTTAATGGTCTCCCAGTTTCTGGTTACCTCCTGTGAGTCTGCTACCTCTGTTGTACCAAAAACATGCGGGTGTCTTCTTATTAGTTTTTCCTGAATCCCGTCGATTACCTCATTCAGTGTAAATGTGCTGTTTTCTTCGGCAATAACCGAGTGGAATACCACGTGCAGCAGTAAGTCACCCAGTTCTTTTTTCAATTCCTGGTAATTCTTATGATCGATGGATTCCAGTACTTCATATGTCTCTTCCAGCGTGGCTTCCTTGATTGAATCATGTGTCTGTTCACGATCCCATGGGCATTCTTTTCTAAGCCTGTGTACTATCTCCACAAATTCTGCAAACTTTTGATCTGTCATACGGTTGGTTCTATTTAGTTTATTGATTTATAATTTATTAATAACCAATTAAATGTTTATTATGTTCAAAATATACGCAAAATTTTTACTTATTGATCCTGATTATTAAAAAAGTATCCGGTTTTGGGCAAACTATTTACCGGGCGGATAATAAAACAATTATGGGAAAGCTTAATAAAGAGTGCTTTACTCCGGCGTTTTACAAATTTATAGATTGAGTATATAGACGTTAATTGCTATATTTTATAAATTAAATTTCCGGAGATTATTTTGCGAATTCTGGTTAGTAATGATGATGGTATAGATTCCATTGGGATTCAGATATTGGCCAAATCACTCAGCGAAATTGCAGAAGTTACGGTAGTAGCTCCGCATAAAGAGCAGAGTGCTGTTGGACATTCAATAACAATGCAGATGCCTCTGCGTATTTCGAAGTATTTTAGAAATGGTGAATTTTTTGGTTATGCTGTTGATGGTACACCTGCAGATTGTGTGAAGATAGGGATCAGGAACATACTTGAAACCCCGCCGGATCTGGTGGTCTCGGGTATAAATCATGGTTCCAATACGGCAATTAATATTATTTATTCAGGAACTGTTTCTGCCGCCAGGGAGGCTGCAATCATGGATGTTCCTTCAATTGCTATTTCAGTTACAAATCATGCAGTGCAAAATTTCGATTTTGCCGGTAAAGTTGCTCAGATAATAGCACAGCTTGTTGTTAAAAAGGAGAATGACCTTCCGCGCGGTACCCTGCTAAATGTTAATGTTCCAGATGCTCCCCAGGAAGAAATCAGGGGAATGCTTTTAACCAAGCAGGGTAAGTCCAAATGGGATGATGTATATGAAGAAAGAAAAGATCCCTATGGGAGAAACTATTACTGGCTAAAAGGCGATTTAATAGAGGTGGACAAGGACCTGGATACCGATCAGGCCGCCGTCAGGAGCAAATATGTATCTGTAACTCCGATTCATTTTGATCTTACTGATTACACCACTTATGAAAAAATGAAAAACTGGGAGATTGAAAAACTATTCTATGAAACGAAGCTTTAATATCTATCAAATTGATGCATTTACTGAAACCTCTTTTAAGGGTAATCCTGCCGGAGTTACATTCGGACCAGGGTTATCGAGGGAGGAAATGCAGCTTATTGCCAGAGAGATGAATCTTTCTGAGACCGCTTTTATAACCTCCTCTGAAGTGGCAGATTATAAACTTCAATGGTTTACTCCCACAGTTGAAGTGGAATTATGCGGACATGCAACAATTGCTTCCCTGCACTACCTGTATGAACTGGGTAAAATCAATAACCGTTCCAGAATTACATTTGAAACCTTATCAGGTATCCTGAATTGTCCGGTACGCGATGATGCCTATTATATGCAGATTCCGATAATGACCATGGATGCCTTTGATGACGGCAGGGAAGAACTTATTGAAGCATTGGGTATTGATAGCCGGGCTATATCCGGGAAGTATCCATTCCTTCTGCTGGAAAACGGATATCTGTATATCTATTCAGAAAGCCTCAGGGCTCTGCAGGAAATGAGGCCGAATTTTGATATGATCACGGATCTGAGCAGAAAATTCAGCTTTAAGGACATTGATGTTTTTACGCTTGAAACCTATGATAAAGAATCGTTTGCCCATTCCCGTTTCTTTGCCCCGTTCCATGGGATAAATGAGGACCCTGTTACCGGTTCTGCCAACGGTCCTCTCCTGCTGGTGCTAAAAAAACTGGGATTTATTGAGGATAGTGATTCCGATGTGACAAAGATATTTGAACAGGGAGATATTATTAACAGGGCCGGCAGGGTAAAGGTTACACATTCTCCCAAATCAAATGAGCTTTATATTGGCGGAAATGCGGTTACAATTTTCAGAGGGGAATTAATTCTTTAATGTTTAATATCGATAAGCTAAATATCAACTTTTCATTTAGCTCAATCTACTTTTATGCCGGTTTACTGATAATTGCTGCATATACGGTTTACACTTATAAATTTACAGTTCCTCAGGTAAACAGACCTTTTAAGTTTCTTCTGATTTCTTTGAGAACCCTTGCACTGTTACTGATTTTGTTTACTATCTTTGAACCGGTACTGAGTATTGCCAGGAAAAGTACAGTGAAACCTGTCAATCTCATCTATGTGGATAATTCCAAATCGATCACCATTCAGGATGGTACTGGCCGTGAAGAAAGCATTAAGAACTTCCTGAACAGGCTTGAAGCAAGCGGAGTGAGAAACAACTCCGAAGTCTATTCGTTTGGGTCAAATATCAGGAAAGTTGCCAGAGACAGCCTTTCCAAAATCAACTTTTCTGAAGGGACAACCAACATATCCAGGATATTCAGCAGTATCAAAACTGAGAATAAGAATATTGCTTCAATTGTTCTGATCAGCGACGGGGTAATCACCGACGGCAGTAACCCGGTGTTTCAGGCCGAAAAACTTGGGATCCCCGTTTATACCGTCGGCGTTGGAGATACCTCCGGCAGGGATAATATTGAGGTCAGGAAGGTCCTGTTCAATGATTACATATACAACGAAACACCTACTACCATTAATGTTACCCTGGCCAGCAACGGCTTTAAGAACAAAACAGTTACTCTGAGTCTTTATGAGGATAATAAACAGATCGGGCAGCAGAATGTACTGCTGGGCGATAATGAGATGATGAGCGCAAATTTTACTTATACTGCCAAGACTCCCGGTGAAAAAAAAATGATGGTCAGCGTGAGCGAGCAGAAGGGTGAGTTTACTTTTGCCGATAACAAGAAAGTATTTTATATGAACGTATTAAACAACAAGCTTAATACTCTGATCGTTGCCGGCAGCCCATCCCCCGACCTGTCATTTGTGAAGAATTCTCTTGCTACGGATGAAAATCTCCGCATCAGTACAATTACACAGGCAGGTCCCAACAGGTTTCTGGAGAATGTAAATCAGAACAGGCTTCTCGACAGCGCAAATGTTATTTATTTGGTCGGCTTTCCTTCAGCCCAGACTCCCCAGGGGCTGCTAAACAGGGTACTGCAGGAAATCAGGGATAAAGGCAAGCCTTACTGTATTATTTTATCTTCCGGCACTGATTTTAATAAACTCAGGGATATGCAGTCTGAATTACCTTTTACAGTTGGAAGGGTTTTCCCGGGCTACACTGAGGTGCAGCCGAGTGTAACTCCGGATGAACTGCAGAATCCGCTTTTACAGAACAATTCGCCGAATATTGTGGATGCATGGAATAACCTGCCTCCGGTGCTCAGAAGTAATGTTGAAATCTCTGCAAAGCCGGAAAGCAATATCCTGGCCAGGGTCCGTATTAATAATATTCCGGTCAATAGTCCCCTGATACTTACAAGAAAATTGGGCAATAAGAAATCGGTGGCCATACTTGCCAAGGATATCTGGAGATGGAAGCTCGAAACTTCAGAAAAAAGGCTTGACGTATTTGACAGGATAATGCAGAGCGGAGTTAAGTGGCTTAATACCAGGGAAGAGCAGAAGCTTGTAATGATAAAAACTTCCAGGAAAATATATTCTCTGGGTGAGCCTGTGGAATTCACAGCCCAGGTTTATGATGAAACTTTTAACCCTGTGGATGCAGCCGAAGTAACGGTGAATGTAAAATCAGGGAAAGATGAGTATTCAGTCAATATGAATTCGCTGAGCGGCGGAATTTATGAGGGTACTCTGGTAACCAGTAATCCCGGAGATTATGTGTTTTCTGGCAGCGCAAAGCTGAATGACAAGGTGTTGGGTAAAGATGCCGGAAGGTTTAGTATTGGTGATGTTGAAATTGAAATGATCAATCCCGTGATGGATAAAGGATTGTTGAATCTGCTTGCGTTGCAGACTGGCGGAAAGTTTTTTTATGGCAAAAATATAGACCAGCTCTTTAATATACTGCAGGAGAATAACAGATACAGGACTAAAGAAAAAATCACTCATAGTGAGATTGTGCTCTGGTCCAACGAGTGGATGCTGGTCGGTATTATTCTGCTTCTGGCAGCAGAATGGTTCTTAAGAAAACGTTCGGGTATGCTATAGAAGTTACGGCCGGTATTTTTTAACAAGAAACTTTAACCGGTATCATCATGACAGGGATATTAAATTTTAATGATGTCCTGGATTTTTTCCTTCCCCGGTTTTGCCCATCGTGTGACCGTAAGCTTCCATCTGAAATTAAGATTATTTGTCCCGATTGCATTCAGGCAATAAAATTTGCAGATAAAACAAGAATAGAAACTGAATACAGAAGGAAGTTCTCCAGGGAGAAGGTGATCTCGGGCTTTATTGCGCCATTTGTTTTTGAAGAGGGTAAGGCCCTCCAGAAGCTGATTCATTCAATAAAGTACCAGGGCAGATTCCGGAATGGTTATTATCTGGGCGAAATAACGGGACAAAAAATTAAAGATGTACTGAACAGCTGGCGGATCGATTTTATAGTCCCGGTTCCTCTTCATCCGGTAAAAGAGGCCGAAAGGGGATATAACCAGACCTATTATATTGCCAGGGGGGTAAGTAAAGCTACAGGAATACCCATACGCAACGACATAATAAAGCGTTCCAGATATACTGAATCACAGACCTCAATGACAATCACTGAAAGAAAGGAAAATGTCAAAAATGCTTTCAGGATACGCAGGCGTGCGAATGTGGAGATGAAAAGGATACTTGTATTTGATGATGTTATAACGACCGGAGCAACCGTAAATGAATGCAGCAGTGTTCTGAGGGTAAACGGGGCAGGGGAGTTATTTGCGGCTTCTGTAGCCATTGTATCGCTTTAGGCGGGGTTTGAAGTCCCGCCTTGAAGACGAAATGTTATCTACATCCTATCAGGTGCCTCAACGCCAAGAATATGCAAACCATTTTTCAGGATGATCTGCGTTGCAATTGCCAGGGCAATCCTGGCTTCAGCCAGTTTTTTCTCACTTCCGATGATCCGGCATTGAGTATAGAACCTGTGGAAAAGGGCGGCCATTTCCTCAAGATATGCAGTGATCCTGTGAGACTCAAAATTCTCGGCGCTATAGAGCATTTCATCGCTGAACTGATACAGCTTCTTAAGCAGGTTCTGTTCTTCTTCTGTTGTAAGCAGGTTCAGGTTTTCGAGCGACAGCTGCAGGTCCTCTCCCTTTGTCATTTTCATTATCGATGATATTCTGGCGTGAGCATATTGGAGATAGAACACGGGATTTTCATCCGACTGTGTCTTAGCCAGCTCAAGGTCAAAATTCAGATGGCTTGAGATTCCGCGCATATTGAAGAAATATCTGACCACATCACTTCCGACTTCGTCAATTAATTCATCAAGTGTGATGAAGTTAGCCTTTCGGGTGGACATTTTGACGACCTCACCCTTTTCCATTATAGTTACAAACTGATGAATAAGTACTTTGATCTTATCAACACTATATCCAAGTGCCTTAAGGCCGGCCAGAACGTCGGGATAGGTAGCATTGTGATCAGATCCGAAAATATCCACCATCAGGTCATATCCGCGCTCAAACTTAGTTGTGTGATATGCGATATCGGGCAGCCTGTAGGTCGGTTCCCCTGTTGACTTGACGATTACCTTATCCATTTCATTGCCCATCTCTGTCAGTTTCAACCATACCGCATTTTCCTTTTCGTAGGACAGGTCCTTTTGCGCAAAGGTTTCGAGCAATTCTTTTATTTTCCCGTCCTCATAAAGAGTATTTTCATTAAAATATGAATGGAATTTAATCTTCAGTCTGGAAAGAGTATTTTCAATATCCTTAAATATCTCTTTTTCGGCGGTTTCTTTGAACAATCCGTCGCCAGGCTCATCAATGAGGTTATTGCCATGTTCTTCAAAAAGCTTTCTGGCTATGTCTTTAATATAATCCCCCTGGTAGTGGTCTTCAGGAAATGCAATTTCCTTGCCTGTCAGTTCCAGGTAACGGTATTTAACTGATTCTCCAAGAACGCGCATCTGCCTGCCGGCATTATTGAAGTAGTACTCCCTGTCTACGTTGTACCCAATCCATTCCAGCATATTTGCAACAGTATCTCCGTAAACGGCATTTCTGCCGTGTCCGACAGTCAAAGGTCCGGTTGGATTTGCGGATACGAATTCAACTATTGCTTTCTTACCCTTATATTTATCCGATTTCCCGTAGTTTTCCTTCTTTTCTACAATATCTTTTACCACAGCGGAAACAAAATCTTTAGCAAAATAGAAATTTATAAAGCCCGGTCCGGCAATTTCAATCTTTTCAATCACAGACTTGTCATAATCCAGGTTGGAGATGATTTCTCCGGCAACCTCACGGGGGTTTTTCTTTAGTTTTTTTGTCAGCAGCATGGCAATATTAGTGGATAAGTCCCCGTGCTGAGCGGCATTTGGAACGGTAACAATAAGATTTATATCTTTCAGGTAATCTAATTTTTCCGAGGTACGGGCAAAAACTTCAGCAAGATATTTCTTCAATTAAAATCTCCCATAAATTAAATAGCAGTTACTTTTTTGGATATGAATACAAACACGGAGGTTTGAGTCCGCTGGCCAACTTTCAGACCTTATCTTCAACAAGAAAAGTCGGAGCATCCCCCCAGAGTTTCTCAAGGTTGTAATAATGCCTCGATTCATTCTTAAAGATGTGTACAATCACGTCGAAATAATCCAGCAGCACCCAGTTCAGGGCTGTAAGGCCTTCCTTATGCCAGCATTTGATGCCGGCGTTACTGAGTTCCTTATCAATCTCATCGGCGATAGCTTTAACCTGGGTATCTGAATCAGCTGAGCAGATAACAAAATAATCTGCTATTGTGGTCAGATTGCGCAGGTCCAGTATTTTGACATCATAACCCTTTTTGTTAAAAATCAGATCAGTTATTCTATAAGCAAATTCCTTGGATTCCAAATATTTCCCTCACTTTAATGGTTTAAGTTGATTATAATCTCTTCCAATTACTACCGAAACGTCCACAAAATAGTCATTATTGATCTGCTGGATGACGTTTTCATTTTTTATCCCCAGTAGGGATGCAATTTTTCTGGCATTAGCCATATTGCCCGTTCTGTCAATAACCATTGTCCTGTCGATATCAAATGAAGTATAGTTACTGACATTCACAATATCGACATTGTTCTTCCTGAGAAAGTCCGTAAATCTGTCGGCAACCCCGCCTATACCGCAGCCATTTAATACTTCTGCCTGGATGATTACCGAAGGATTCTGGGTCTTATTTGCAGTTTCAGTTTCAGGGCCAGAATGAAGGACTTTTGCAAAGATTGCATATCCCATATAGAGGATAATTGCTCCCAGAAGGAAAATAAATACATTTAATAAAATGTTTGCAGTTGATTTTTTCACATCAACATTTGCGCCTGATTTACTGTTTTTCTTATTAGTCATTTTTATATTATACTACAAAAAAATAACCGGATAAGCCAATACCCGGTTATTAAAATGAGGTTAAAAAATCTTATTTCCTGTATAACCAGCTATTATCCCATGGACCCTGATCCATAAGACCCACATTATTCCAATATCCGTAAGGTGAATAATAGTTGGCTGGACCATTATTATACTGGATATTTATCATAAAATTTTCACTTGGGCGATAGTTCAGTTGTGCACGGCTGATATAAACTCCGTTAATCTGATCCGTAAGCTGTTTGCTGAAAGAGCTATAAGGAGTATGAACGAGACTGGCATCCAGCTGAATATTCAATTTATCAGAAAATTTATACGCCATACTGTTGGTATAGACCCCCATTGCCAGGCCATTACCGCCAAATGAAGAATATGACAGGCTATATGAATGATGCATCTGGAAGTTATTTGGATTAATAAAACCTAAGATCATCCTCGGGGCACTGTCATTTACCATCCCGTCGTGTACTTTAGGCTGGTTTCCCAGCTGATTGCGGAATTGCCCGAAAGCAAACGTTGAACTCAGGATTAAAATAAAGAATATTTTCTTCATATAACACCTTCAATTTTCTAAGGCATTTTAACTAAAAGATTAAAAAAAATCAATTCGTTTATGATTCATAAATTATACAAAACGATTTAAAAAAAGATTCCGTATTTCAAAAAAATCCAAATTTTTCTTTTTTAACTGTAATGATCAGACCTGGACAGCAGCAACAGGGCTGATTTTCTTGATTCTGTTCTGCTTGTCGACCAGTACAATTTTGGGGTGATGCTTCCTGGCTTCTTCCTCTGTCATTTGTGAATAAGTGATGATAATAACTTCATCACCAACTGCACCAAGTCTGGCTGCTGCTCCGTTAAGGCATATAATGCCGCTACCGGGTTCACCTTCCAGTGTGTAAGTCTCAAATCTAGCGCCGTTATTTACGTTTACCACCTGGACTTTTTCATAAACTAAAATATCAGCGGCTTCCATGAGGTCCTTATCAATTGTGATACTACCCTCATAGTAAAGTTCGCTCATCGTGACCGTTGCACGATGTATTTTAGATTTAAACATTTCTCTCATTTTCTCTTTCTGAATATTGGAAAATCATCCTGTTTAAAATAGCAATTTTCTAATCTTTGCACCAGTACAATATTTGTAAATGCAAATATAATGCTATTCCTGAAGCATTTTCAGGCAGAAAAATGAATCCGGGTTCAATCAAATTAACAGCCGGAATTCAGGTGTTTACTCATATTTATTGATGCTTTTTGTAACGCTGACCGGTTCGCCGCTCTTATTGTAGCGGATTTCTTCAACAAGATTTCCACGGTCATCGTATTTGTAGGCATATTTGTAGTAGAGACTGTTATCCGGTCCGTAATTATATCCTTCTGTTTTTCTGCCTTTGTCATCGTATGAATAGGTAAAGCGCTGTTCTTTTTTGTTGTTTGAATTATACCATACTTCCTCTACCATATTGCCTTTTTTATCGTAGATATATACATAAGTCTTATCAATATTCCCGTTGGTTTTATATGCTATGGTTTTTATCTTTTTGCCATCCTTGTCATAATGATAAGTATATCTCCGGTCTACTCTGCCCTGATCGTCGTATTTTATAGTTTCGACCCTGTTTCCCTTGTTATCGTAGGCATATGTATATTTTTCATTTATTCCGCCATCCGGACCAAACATGTCAGTTTCAATCATATTTCCCTTGTTATCATATAACACTGTCGAAACCTTCTGCCCCTGGTTTGAGGGTGTTCCCATATCATAATTATACATCCAGTTTTCAACATACTTTAACTTTGTAGCAGCCGGGGGAGGGGGTGTTACCACATTGTCGGGCTTTTTGGGTCTGGGCGCTTCTTTATCGGTAGTTTTGCTGCTGGAAGAGCAGCCATAAAAAAAAGACACGGTAATCAGCAATGTAAAGGAAAAAAGTCTTAAAAAATTAGTCATTTGTAGAATACCTTAATTGATTTTACAAGCATGCGGCTTTCTTCCTCCGCAGAAATAATGAATATCTATAATATACCCGGAGGAAGAAAGCTAAAGATGATCTGTAATAATATTTATTAAATCGGGGAAATAATATAAAGGCATAAACATAGTTACTAACTAAAGTTCTGAGGGAAATCAGATCAGGACTTTAGTTTTGCAATTATTTCCACTTCAACTGCGGCATTTAACGGAAGCTCATTAACGCCAACAGCACTGCGGACATGCTTACCCTGCTCGCCAAATACATTTACGAAAAACTCTGAAGCTCCATTTGCAACTTTGGGCTGGGCAGAAAACCCTTCTGAACTGTTGACGAATACGGTCACTTTAATTATCCTTTCTATGTTGTCCAGATTGCCGGCGACTGATTTAACTACGCTCAGGCAGTTCAGTGCGCATAATTCAGCGGCTTTTTTCCCTTCTTCTTCTGTTAAATCACGTCCAAGCTTGCCTTTAAACTTCAGCTCGCCTGAAACCATTGGAAGCTGTCCTGCCGTATAAACCAGATTTCCATCAACCAGCGCGGGTATATAGGCCGCAAGTGGTTTTGGGGCTTCCGGCACTTCAAAGCCCAGGTCCCTTATTTTTTCTTCAATCATAGCATCTCCTGTATTTTGAGAAAAGTATAAATATATGTGAATAAAGTTATGCGAAATATGAGATAAACTCAAGAGTTCTGCATATTTTGACCCATGGCTGCAGATTTCTTTTTGTATTTTATCTTGAATTGGTTAAACAATTTGGTTAAAATGTATTAAATTGTAATTCTACAGAAAAACAATCCGGGGAGTTATGAAAAAACTGTTATTTTATTTGTTTCTTGTTTTCCTGACGTATTCTGCGGGATTGTATGCTCAGGAGAATACCGGAGAGGGTGATTCAACCGAAGTTTACCTGATCGATTCATACATTACACCTGAAGTGCCTCATAGGTTTATACTTACATTTTTTACCAATGACAGCTGCAAATCAAAGGTAATTATGGATGGCAAGTATGAATTTATTGTATCCGGCAATTTTGCTGAAGAACATAAAACAGAAATCGATGTAACTGGTCTTAAGTTTGATACTACAGATGTTCCTTTTGTTATATATGTAGAAAATAAAAATGGGACTTCAAACCGCAGTGAACAATATGAAGTTGCCCTCCCGACAGCAAATGGGCAGCTGGAGGTTAAAGGCGGCAGCTCAAATCTTTTTATGATGTGCTGCTTCGGGGGTACAATTTTCGGCCTTCCGGCTCCCGGGTATGTAAGCTGGGGTGGAAAGAGCTTTTTCAGTCTGACCAAGGAAATTCCTATCATTTCTTTTCAGACAAGTAATTATAAACTTCCGGTAGCATATGTTTCACTGGAATATTCCTATATTTTTAATGCCCCGGTCAGGAATTTCGTACGCGCAGGGTATAAGCATATAATTCAGATACCCTACCTTGAATATATTTCACCTGGTATTAACGGATTTTCAAATCTGAATGGTTTTAATGGTGTTAGTCCCGAAGTATCCATAGGTCTTTTTAAGATCTATGATGTTTTCACGGTTTACACAAAGTACAGATATAATTTTAAACCGGGAGAATCGGGCAGTGATTTCCACGAAATAACAATAGGAGTATACTCCGGTTTCTTTACTTTTCACGTGAATCTGTAGTGTGATTTTTAAATGCTGAATATGTTTTGAACAGTTGAAAATTGTGAATGATCGAATTAATAATGGTAAGAGGTTTGTTGACCAAATTTCTGATATTATTTGTAATTCTGGCATTTAATCTTGCTTTTGCTCAGTCCGGTGTAATAAAAGGGAAAATTACTGATAATGAATCCGGTTTAGCGGATGTCAATATCATTATTCTAAATACTAGTTTCGGGGCCATTTCATCTTCAGACGGAAGCT
>JBLMZM010000091.1:0-2858 GCA_050258815.1 Ignavibacteriales bacterium | reverse complement strand
GTTAAGGCTTCAATCTGATATTTATTCATGTCAAAGGCTCCCCGTTTTTTGTTATTTGCTCTTTTTTAAGGTATTTTTAAATAATCTAATTCTTTTTAGCTTAAAGAACAATCACCTTATTAATCGTACAAGTGCTCCAAATTTAATTTCATATAAGGTTGAATTATCAAAAACCGCTTTTTATATTAACACATTAAATTAAGGATTCCTATGCAGACAGACGTTCTACTTCAGGGAAATTTTCCCAATCTCAAACTCGTAAAGCAGGGGAAAGTTAGAGAGATCTACGACCTTGGTGAATACTTCTTATTCGTTGTTACCGACAGGCTTTCTGCATTCGATGTAATTATGGCTCAGGGCATCCCCTACAAGGGCGAGGTATTAAATAAAATTTCCGAATTCTGGTTCAACTATACAAAAGATATCATTCCGAACCACCTAGTTTCAACAAACATTAAGGATTTTCCTAAGGAATGTTTGGAATATGCCGAAGAGCTCGAAGGGCGCTCAATGCTGGTTAAAAAAGCCGAGGTCATCCCGATCGAGTGCATAGTAAGAGGCTATATTACGGGTTCGGGATGGAATGATTACCTTAAGACCGGTAAAGTTTCTGGTATAGAGCTCCCGAAAGGCCTCAAGGAATCGGAAAAGCTGCCGGAGCCTATCTTTACACCTTCAACGAAGGCCGAGATCGGTGAGCATGATGAAAATATTACCAATGAAAGGGCCAGAGAAATTGCAGGCGAGGATGTGTACAACAAGATTAAAAATGCCTCAATTTCAATATACAAGGCAGCCTCGGATTATGCCCTCAGTAAAGGGATCATAATAGCCGATACAAAAATGGAATTTGGCGTCTATAACGGGGAGGTAATCTTAGTTGATGAGCTTCTTACGCCTGATTCTTCCAGGTTCTGGCCGCTGGATAAATATGCAATGGGAAAGACTCAGGAGAGCTACGACAAGCAGTTCGTACGCGATTACCTTCTTTCGATAGGATTTAATAAACAGCCTCCTCCGCCTCCTCTTCCGGAAGATGTCATAAAGGTTACGAGTGAAAAGTACCTGGAGGCGCTCAATAAATTAACAGGGAATAAAATAGCAGATTAGATGGCTCCAATTCAAATTAAGATCAGAGAAAAGAAGTATCTGTATATTAAATGGCAGGACGCAACGGAGAGTTCTGTCCGCCTTACCAGCTTAAGGCGTATATGTCCATGTGCCATGTGCAGTGAGGAAAGGCTTAAGCAGGGTAAGGATTATATTCCAATTTACAACGATGACCAGGTAGCCGTCCTGAATGTAAAGCTGGTCGGCTACTACGGCATAAATGTTCACTGGAAAGACGGGCATAAGCTGGGAATTTATGAGTATGATTTATTAAGAAGAATTGCCGAGCAGCAGCAGTAAAAATGCCGGGGCTTTAAGGTTCTCAAACACTCTTTTATTTCTGCGAATGAAAATGAAGCAGATTATCCATTAAAATGTCTCTAATTGTAACTGGAATTTAGAATAGATGGTATTACCAAATCAACTGACCGTTCTGAGAATTATACTAACCCCGGTATTCCTATTTCTTTTCATCTCAGACAACCCGGTGATGAAACAGCTGTCGCTTGTGGTCTTCATTATTGCGGCAGTTACCGACTGGTACGACGGCTGGCTTGCCCGCAAGTTTAACTATATAACGAACTGGGGAAAGTTCATGGATCCCCTGGCAGACAAGATTCTGACCTCAACGGCCTTCTTTGCTTTTGTATTCCTGGGAGTGCTGGAGATGTGGATGGTTGTAGTTATTGTTTTCCGCGACTTCATGGTTACTTTTCTCAGGCTTTATGCAGATACAAAGGGAGAGTCTATGACGACGAGCTATCTGGCAAAATGGAAAACATTCATTCAGATGGCTTTCATATATTATCTTCTGGCAGTTTACACGCTTCAGACAGTGGAGTGGATCCATAAGGGCAATGAGCATATATTCAGGATGCTCATGGATCAAAGGCTCATTAACATTTGTATGCTTATTATAACAATTCTTACCATTTACACAGGTGTTGCATACCTCTTTACTAACAGGAAGCTCCTGGGAAGGTTTTTCTCAGATGAAAAATAATTTTTTTATAAAGCTCTTAGGCTCAGGCTTCTATACCGGCTACATCCCGTTTGCGCCGGGAACCTTCGGAAGCCTGGCCGCACTCATAATTTACTACCTTATCCCCGGTTTTGAGCAGCCTTACGTGCTGATCCCGATGATAATTATTTTTGCATTTATAGGGATCAAGGCCGGCGACAGGTTTGAAGTTATTTACGGGAAAAAGGATCCCTCGCAGTGTACAATTGATGAAGTTGTGGGGATGTGGATTTCACTTCTCTTTGTGCCGAAGTCGTTTAATTATGTGATTTTAAGCTTTGTTATTTGGAGAATTTTTGATATAATTAAACCATCCCCGGCCAGAAATGCCGAGAAGCTCAAGGGCGGTCTTGGTATTATGCTTGATGATATTATAGCAGCAGTTTATTCTTGTATTCTTGTTCATTTAATTATTTTTCTTTTTTAGTAAAACAGGATAAAACGAGGGGAATTTATGCAGGCTGAAATCATTACCATTGGGGATGAAATCCTCATTGGGCAGACCATTAACACAAATGCCGCATATATAGGGGAAGAGCTCACCAAAATTCAGGTCGCTGTCTCAAGGACTGTAGTTATTGGCGACGTGGAATCCGCAATTCTAGGGGAATTTACCTCAGCATTTGAAAATAACGACATTGTAATTGTTACCGGTGGACTTGGTCCCACGCACGACGATATTACAAAGGAATGCATTGTCAGGTTCTTTAATACAGAGCTTGAAATG
>JBLMZM010000090.1:0-141802 GCA_050258815.1 Ignavibacteriales bacterium | reverse complement strand
GTCACTATTGAATCAATACTTGTAGTGTGAGAGGTACCAAACATTAAAGCGATACCGTAAACTATAAAACCTGTTGCAAAAGCCCCCAGCAGGAAATATTTCAGAGAAGCCTCGTTAGCACCCTGTTTCTTTCTGTTAATGCCAGCAAGTACATAAAAGCAGATAGACATCTGTTCAAGACCCAGGAAGACCATGAATAGATCTTTTGCGCCTGCCATTAACATCATACCGAGTACCGAGGATAACAGAAGGATGTAAAACTCTCCGAAATAACTTCCATATTTTTTTATATACTCTATGGAGCTTAGTACCACCAGTGCGGCGCCAAATGTAAACATAAAGTAGAAGATAAATACATTTCCCCCGCTGGCGAGCATATTATTGTAAACCGTTGAAGTACTGTTGAGATTAAAAACCGAATACAATGAAGCGGCCATTAAAACCAGAACAGTAAACCATGGGAGTATGCGTTCGCTTTTTGAGGAGGTTATTTCGATTATTACGGAAATAATGATCCCGGCGCCAACAAGAATTAAAGGCAAAATATTATAAATATCCTGAATGTTATTCTGCATATTTACTCTGAAAGTGAATATCTTATCTAAATTTTATTTAATGTATTTTATTTTTCCGTTACGTACGGTGATATTACGGTCCTATTTACCTGCAACCGGTCTTGCATCCAGGCCTGGAACGGATACCTGTTCAATAATAGTATTGCTTGATTTTTCCGAGAGCTTCAAAAATGTGGAAGGATATACTCCAATCCAAATGATGAAAACAAATATTGGAATCAGTATAAGCATTTCCTTTGTATTAAGATCTTTTAAGCTGTACAGATTCTGGTGTTTAACTTCGCCGAAAACCACTCTCTGGTACATCCATAATAAGTAAACCGCCGCAAATATTACCCCGGTTGCGGCAAAGATGCTGAAACCCCAGCTGTTAAGTACCGGTGACTTGAATGATCCCAAAAGAATCAAAAACTCACCAATGAACCCATTGAGTCCCGGAAGACCAATAGATGATAAAGTGGCAAACATAAGGGCTACTGAAAACAAGGGAACGATTTTGGCTATGCCTCCATAGTGTGAAATCTCCCTTGTATGAGTACGGTCATAAATCATACCGACAAGAAGGAAAAGCGCGCCCGTTGAAAGACCGTGATTAACCATCTGAATGACGCTTCCCTGTACAGCCTCGGTAGTAAGGGCAAATATTCCAAGCACAACAAAACCCAGGTGAGAAACCGAGGAATATGCCACCAGTTTTTTCATGTCTTTCTGCACCATTGCAACCAGAGCACCGTAGATAATTCCGATGACGGCAAGGACAGAAATATAAGGGGCAAATTTAACTGCCGACTGGGGGAACAATGGCAAACAGAATCTGAGAATACCATAGGTTCCCATTTTCAAAAGAACACCCGCCAGAATAACGCTGCCTGCAGTAGGAGCCTGAACGTGCGCATCGGGCAGCCAGGTATGAAACGGGAAAAGCGGTACTTTTATTGCGAAACTCAACAGGAATGCCAAAAACATCCACATCTGAATTTCATGAGGAATACCCGGACCTACCTTATATAATTCCAGCAGGTTAGTAGTAAATGCTCCTGTATACTTGGCTGCATATACTCCAAGCCAGATAATGGCAATCAGCATCAGAAGGCTGCCGAACATTGTATAAATAAAAAACTTAACAGATGCATATATCTTTTGTTCACCGCCCCAGATACCTATTATGAAATACATCGGTATTAACATTGCTTCCCAGAAAATATAGAACAGGAAGAGATCCAGAGAAACAAAAACACCCAGCATACCAACTTCAAGCAGCAGCATAAAGAATGTAAATTCCTTCACTTTCTTTTTAATACTTCCCCAGCTCGAAAAAAGCGTAAGAGGTGTAAGAAATGTAGTAAGCAGGACCATAAGCAAGGATATTCCATCCACTCCGATATGGTAGCTTACGTTTATATTCCTGATCCAGATCAGATTGTCAACAAACTGAAAACCTGCAAGAGATCCGTCGAATCCCGCATAAACGAAGAGCGAGATAACAAAGGCTATCAGGGATACTCCAAGTCCAACCCACCTTATCAGGGATTCCTGGTTCTTGTTAATGAACAATAAAAGCAGACTACCTGCTAATGGGGCAAATAAAAGATATGTAAGTAAAAGGCTGTTTTCCATAGATTATATGCTTATAATTATCCAGAATAAGGCAATTGCAATTCCCAGCATCATTACCAGGGCATAGAACTGAGTCACACCCGTCTGGAAACGGCGCATGGTTTCAGCAGCCCGGTTAATTAAAGCTGCCGTTCCGTTTACAACTCCATCAATAATTCTATTATCTGTAAATTTCCATAACACAGTTTCCGAACCTTTTTGAATAGGCTGCACAACTGCTGCTTCATACACTTCGTCAACATAATACTTATTCAACAAAACTTTATAAATTCCCCTGAACCTGTTGGAAACTTTATCTGCTATATCATTTCTCTTTGTATAAACGTAATAAGCAAATAAAATTGAACCCAGTGCAGCTGCCACAGAAACAAACATCAGCAGCAGTTCTTCAAGGTGTGAATGTGAGCCATAAAACTCAAGTTTCCTCTCTGCACTCCTGAAAACAGGTGCTAACCATGACTCAAGGAAATTACCGCCTTCTCCGGCAAATACTGCAGGAAGGCCAACATAACCGCCTACTACTGAAAGTACGGCAAGTATGATGAGCGGAATTGTCATGAGTGAAGGAGACTCATGCGGATGTACGTCATGAGAAAACCTTTCCTTGCCATAAAATGTGAGGAATACCAGGCGAAACATATAGAATGCAGTCATAACTGCGGTAAGTACACCTACAATCCAGAGCAAAATATTTCCCTGGGCATAGGAATACCATAGGATTTCATCCTTGCTGAAGAATCCTGAAAGTCCCGGAAACCCTGATATAGCAAGTGCAGCAATAATAAATGTCATAAAAGTTTTGGGCATATATTTCTTCAATCCGCCATAGTGGCGAATATCCTGCTGGTCATGCATAGAGTGGATGACAGAACCGGCACCCAGAAATAAAAGTGCCTTGAAGAATGCGTGTGTCATTACGTGGAATATACCGGCGCTGAAAGCACCGACTCCCATGGCAAGGAACATGTACCCAAGCTGACTTACGGTAGAATATGCCAGAACTTTTTTAATATCGTTTTGTACCAGTCCTACTGTAGCCGCAAAAAAGGCTGTCAGTAACCCGACAACAGCAATTACTGTCAATATGGCCGGGGCTGAGGCGAAAATTATTGAGCACCGGGCAACCATATATACACCGGCAGTAACCATAGTGGCGGCATGGATCAGTGCTGAAACTGGAGTTGGACCTGCCATTGCATCAGGCAACCATACAAAAAGCGGAATCTGGGCTGATTTTCCTGTTGCACCGATAAAAAGGAAAAGGGCTATAAAGCTGAAAACCTTTTCGGAAACGGGAAACAGCTCGGCCTTTGAAAAGACCTCCTGAAAGTTCAGGCTGTCGAAGGTCAGAAATATGAGAAACATTCCAAGCAGGAATCCAAAGTCACCAATTCTGTTTACTACAAAGGCCTTCTTTGCAGCCTGGCTTGTAGTTCCCTTCTCAAATTTCCTGTCGTACCAGAAACCTATTAAGAGATAAGAGCACAAACCAACTCCTTCCCAGCCGAGAAAAAGAAGAACGAAATTATCGGCAAGGATGAGGTTCATCATCGCAAAGATAAAAAGATTCAGGTATGCGAAAAATCTCCAGAAGCTCTTGTCGCCATGCATATATCCGATTGAATACACATGAATCAAAAAGCCGACACCAGTAACGATGAGGGCCATTATGAGCGACAACTGGTCAACAAGATAGGCAATTTTAACGTTTAATCCGCCGGTATTTAACCAGGTAAATAGCTCCACTGTGTGTCTTCGGTCATCGACGGGTAAAGCTGCGGTCTGAAAGAATGCAGCTAATACAATTAAAAATGATACGCCAACGGTACCGCTGCCGATCATTCCTATCACTTTTTCATTTTTAATTTTATTTCCGAAAACTCCGTTAATTATAAATCCAAGTAACGGAAGCAGTACAGTCAAATAAATGTAGTTTACCATTAAACCTTTACCACTTAAAGATGTTTATCTCGTCTATATTAACAGTTAATTTGTTTCTGAATATTGCAATTATGATCGCCAGGCCCACGGCTGCCTCAGCAGCTGCAACGGTCATAACAAAAAATACAAAAAGGTGCCCTACAGAACTACCCAGATAAGAAGAAAAGGCTACCAGAGTAAGATTGGCAGAATTAAGCATCAGCTCGATGCACATGAAGACAACGATGGCATTTTTTCTTATAAGCACCCCTGTAACACCCACGGCAAACATAAAGGCACTCAGAATTAAATAATATTCAATAGGTATTAAATTCATAAAATTTTAATGATGTTTTACGAAAAAGGAGTTTCCCTTTGCTTATTCTATTTTCTTTTTGGCTAAAACCAGAGCTCCGATCGTAGTTGCCAGGAGTAAAAACCCTGCAGCTTCAAATGGAATTATATAATTTGTATACAATTCCCTTCCAATCTGCTCAACAGTTCCCGCCTTTATGCTGGCAGCTACATCAGGACTCAAATTCCTGGAAGGTGATGCAAAAAATACCAGATATGCTATCTGAACGAAAACTACCCCGGCAATAATAATAGCAAAGACTTTCAGTTTGTTTGTACCGGAAAGTAACTTAAGTTCACTCTTAGTATTCAGCAACATGAGTACAAAAAGGAACAGGACCATAATAGCACCCGCATAAACTATTACCTGCACCACAGAAATAAACTGGGCGTTCAATACCAGGTATAATCCTGCCAGCGAGAAAAAATTAATAATCAGAAAAATTGCACTCATTATCGGATTCGGTCTTGTAATCATTGTTACAGCCGAAGCCGCAGCAATAAGCGCAAAAAATACAAATAAAATTAGTTCAATTGACATATCTAATATTATTTTTTATTAAAACTGTGCTGCCTCCATGAGGCAGCACTTATATTAAGTTTGTGCATTATTCCCTTACGAGGATTCTTCCATATCCGCTTAGCTTAACATTAGTTAAGCAGAAGTAACTAATTAGTTCTCCTGATAAATCCCAAGGGGCAGTCTCCGGTTCCAGGCGGCAGGGCCGCGGGTTCCGGAAGCCATTATTCGGAATATTATCGCGTTCGGAATTTCAGATTTTAGGGAGTATTCCGGTATATCATTCTGGCAAATGGAATGGTTTCCCTCACGTGCTCCAGACCGCAAATCCAGGCAACTGTTCTTTCGATTCCAAGTCCAAAACCTGAATGAGGTACTGAACCAAATCTTCTGAGGTCAAGATACCATTCAAAAGCTTCCTGAGGAAGGTCATGTTCCTTTATTCTATCTAGAAGCAGCTGTAATTCATCTTCTCTCTGGCTGCCGCCGATTATTTCACCATATCCTTCGGGTGCGAGCACGTCTACAGCAAGCGCTAGTTTGGGATTTTCGGGATCACGCTTCATGTAGAAGGCTTTCACTTCAGACGGATATCTGTGAACCATAACGGGCCTGTCAAACTGGTTGGAAACAACCGTTTCATCCGTTCCGCCCAGGTCATTTCCCCACTCAAAGTCAATTCCGTTCTTGTGCAGTATTTCTACGGCTTCATCATAGGATATCCTTGGGAAAGGTCTTTTTACGCTTTCCAGCTTGGTAGTATCGCGTTCAAGGATTTTTAATTCCTCTGCCCTATCTTTAAGAACAGACTGTACAATATATTCAAGAAATTCTTCAGCCAAATCCATATTGTCATTCAGATCATTGAATGCAACTTCTGGTTCCACCATCCAGAATTCAGTCAGGTGCCTTCTGGTTTTGCTCTTTTCAGCGCGGAATGTAGGGCCAAAAGAATATACTTTGCCCAGGGCCATTGCGCCGGCTTCGGCATAGAGCTGTCCGGACTGGGTCAGATAAGCCTTGCCCAGATCAAAATAATCTGTAGCAAATAAAGTTGATGTTCCTTCGCAGGCAGATGGAGTCAGAATTGGTGCATCCATCAGCGTAAAACCGCGATCATCAAAGAAGTCACGGATTGCCTTAACGATCCTGTGGCGTATTTTCAGAATTGCAACCTGACGGTTGGATCTTAACCAGAGATGCCTCTTATCCATCAGGAATTCCACGCCGTGTTCTTTCGGAGTAATCGGATATTCATTTGCCTCAGCAATAAGCTTCAGATCCGTTACGTCCATTTCAAAACCACCCGGAGCACGGGGTTCACTCTTGACTTTTCCGGTTATTTCAAGTGAGGATTCCTGACCGATCTTGTCGGCAGTTTCAAATACTTCGGGCGTAACGTTTCCCTTGAAAACAACACCCTGAAGCAAACCGGTACCGTCTCTTAAAATAATAAATTTAATTTTTCCGCTGGATCTTTTGTTATAAAGCCAGCCCCTTAGTGTTACAGTCTGATCAACATACTGTGCCAGGTCTTTAATATATACTTTTTGCATATCCTGATTCTGCTATTATATTTTAGTTATCAAATATAATGACGAGTCCTTTTAAAAGCAAAAATTAGTTATACTTACCTGCTAAAGTTACGATTTTACTTCATGCTTTCATTGGATTTTAAGCATAAATCAGGGGGTATAGGCGGGCATCTTCAGGAATGCTTTTTGCCCGGATTAGCTTAGTCCGGCCTTTTCGGCTGATACAACCAGATTCATTCCGAATACCTCTTCGAATAATCCTTTCCTTCTTTCCAGGTTCCAGAGCTCAATTTCAGGATACTCCTTATTATAGAAAACTGTCATTTTGATGGACTTTGCGTTCATATCCAGCTTTACGCTCTCTATCTGAGCAGAATGTGTACGATCCAGCGAATCTGCAATTCTGAGAATAGAGGCAAGCTTATTAATTATATTTTTATGCTTTTCAGGAAGCTTATTGTATTCTTTATGAGAGGGTTTGGGGTAGCTTTTTCTGTGATACCTGGCAGTATGCGCAATAATTTCTATTTCATTCTCGTTAAATCCCAGAATTTCACCATTCCGGATGATATAATAACTGTGTTTATGGTGCTGGGAATGTGCAATGTGATACCCTATATCGTGGAGTATGGCCGCAGCTTCCAGATATTCCCTGCCCAGCTGATTAAGGCCGTGCAGATTATCCATCTGGTCATAAATCTGAAGTGCGAGGCCTGATACATGAAATGAATGCTCTTTATCGTAATTGCACAACTCTGCAAGACGTCTGATACTCTGGAACCTGATATCGTCCAGTTCTGTACGCATTGAAACCGGCGTGAATTTTTTAAGTGAATCGAGTATTGTCCCCTCTCTGAGTGCATATCCTGATACAGTCATTTCATTAAGGTCCAGCTGCTTAAAAATTGTATTCAGTATCAGTAAACCGGCAGGAATTATATCAGCCCTCTTTTCATCGAGGCCTGCAATTTTCTTCCTTTCCTTTACTGTTTCCCTTCTTAACACCAGGTCAACAACCTTTATAAGGTCATTGTTATTGAAAGTGTAGTTATTGAGTATCATATTATCAGGTAAGGATTTATTTCCCCTGGCCTGAATCATCAGTGCAGCTGCCATAATTGTCCCCGAGGAACCTATGCACATTTCAAAATTGTGAGCTTTTACCTCTCGAATAGCCGTATAAATCTCACCGGATATCCAGCTTGTGCATTTTTCAATCCCAGACTTTGTTACCTCATATTCAGGAAAGAACATCTGACTTAACCGCACGGCTCCGAGTTTAAGGCTTTTTGCATAAAGCATCCTGCCCTTTTCCCCTATGATAAGCTCCGTGCTTCCACCCCCGATATCTATACACAATACTTTATTATTGAAAACAGGCACAGCCTGAAGCACTCCGAGGTAGATTAGTCTAGCCTCTTCAATTCCGCTGATAATTTCTATCTCAATTCCCGTTTCCTCATAAACCCTGTTAATGAACTCATCCCTGTTGAGAGATTCACGGACAGCACTGGTGGCTACTGCCCGAACGGGAGCATTATATGACTGAGCAATGCCCTTAAAACGTTTAAGCGCCTTTATGGCCCTGTCCATGGCATCTGGCTGGATAAGTTTTTTGTCAGGGCTGTTGCCCAGGCTCAGGCGGATTACTTCTTTTTCACGGTCAACTATTTCAAAGTCACCGTTATCATTAAGTTTGACAATAATTAAATGGAAGGAATTTGTACCGACATCAACTGCCGCAAGATGTTCATTCATCGTCATATGGCTACCTTTGTCTTCCTGATTTAATTAAAGTGAGAACCCGGATTTTTCAAATCCTTGTCTTCTTTTGTATTCCTGACAAAACCTTTTCACATAAACTATACACATCATCCACGGTAATATCATCAATTAAATCCGACTTCCAGAGGAAATCCTTATTGCTCCCGATAGGTGCCCAGTTATAAGGGTTTGTTGGTCCAAAAATTGAGATCTGCGCAGTTCTTGTTGCACCGGCAACGTGCATTATGCCTGTATCATTGGTTATGAACAGATCCGACTTTGAAATTAAGGCGGCAACCTCGGGAATAGTCCTGTTAAGAAAAAGTCCCGGCCTGATATCCAGGGTGTCTGTAAGGAATTTTAATTCATCCTTATCAGCGCTGCTGCCGGTCAGATAAAATTTAGCGCTGTAATTTGCATTCAGCCTTTTAATAAGCTGTGCATACTTTGCAAGTGACCACCTGTTGGGAGGCTTTCCGGCGCCTACATGCAATCCTATCAGTAATTCGTTATCTGTAATGTTCAGAGTAGAAATAAAAGCTTCTGCTGATAAATAGTCAGACTCATCAGACGTTATTTCCGAACTGAAATCATCAGTCGTAATTCCGAAAGGACGCACTATATCAAGGCCGAATTCGGAAACATTGTTATCCGGATATTTGCTCCAGTCCAGCGCTACCCTGCGGTCAAAAAAGAAATCGTACTTGTTGGCATTTCCGTTTAAGGATTTTACCCCTATTCTCACCTTTGAGTTCGAAATTCTTGCCATGAAATTACTGGTAAATGACACGGAAACTGTTACCGGAACAATTACTACGTCGTAAGGCTCTCTCAGTAATTTCCAGAATTTCATAAAACCCGTGGGGGTATATATTTTTTTTTTGTCGAAAACAAATAGTCTGTCAATAAATCTGTTTTTTGTAACGGCAGCAAAGTTGGCTTTACTTGCAATCAGAGTAAGACTGGATTTGGGAAACTTTTCCTTCAAGGCCCTTAACAAAGATACCGTAGCCAGAAGATCACCAAGCTGGTTGTGTTGTCTTATAACCAAAATCCTTTCAGGATTCCCAATATCTGTACTATTGACCTCTTCAACAGCAAAATTATTTTTAATTAACTTATAAATTAAATTATTAATCACACTCTGACTCATTCATCTTTTGTGGATTTATTTTCATCGGGTTTGATTTCTTCAAAGTGGGCATCAACAATATCCTTTTCATCAATCTTATAATGAGTTTTGTTTGTTTCATTCCCATTGTTATGAAATTTTGGCTCATTATACCGGGCATTCCCGTTCAAATTCTGATTTTGCTGACTAAACTGCCCCGTAAGATAACGGAAAATTCTGCCGATAAACTTAAAAACAAAATAAATTATTATTGTCCATAAAATTAACCTAAACATATCTATCCTTTTGACTCCGGTTTAAAGTATTCACTGATACCCCTGTCTTTTCTAAATATCTGCCTGTATAATTCATTAAAATCATTTTCATTGTGCACAAAATCTATTCCCGTCGTATTTACAATCAGCAGGGGTGAACTGTTGTATCTAAAGAAAAAGTTATTGTATGCTTCACTTAACTCTTCAATATAGCTTCTAGTGAGGTTTCTCTCGATCCTCCTGTTTCTCTTCTTGATATTAAACATTAACCTGTCTACTCCCGACTGCAGATAAACGACAAGATCCGGTTTTCTGAGATCCCTGTGCAAAAGCGGGAATATCGATTCGTAAAGTTTAATTTCTTCTCCTTCCAGATTTAAATAAGCAAATATTCTATCTTTATCAAAGACATAATCTGCCACCAGAAATTGTGTAAACAGGTTTTCCTGATTTAACTGCTCCATTTGCTTGAATCGGTTGATTAAAAAGAACATTTGTGTCTGGAATGCGTATCTTTTGCGGTCCAGATAAAATTTTTCCAGAAAAGGGTTCTGCTCAAACTGTTCAAGTACCAGATTGGCTTTCATCTTTTCTGCCAGTTTCTTTGCCAGGGTTGTCTTCCCTGCTCCGATTACTCCTTCAATTGCAATGAACTTAACTTCAGCTGAATCAACCAATGTTTTCCCCGCTATAGTTTAGTAAATCCGTTGAATATTTCTTTATTATCAGGTGTTCAAGCTTTCCGGTATCTATATCTGATATTTTCCGGTTGATTACAGGATGAATAAAATCAGGGGCTATTTCAGCCAGTGGTACAAGTACAAAGTCTCTTAACAATACCTCCTTGTGAGGTACAGTCAGCAACTCATCCGAGTAAACCATATCATTATAGAAAAGAAGGTCAATATCTATTTCCCTGGGGCCCCATTTAGGTCCCTCCACCCTTCCAATTTCCTTTTCAAGATTCTTAATCCAGGGACGCAGCTCGGCAAGGCTGCGGTTTGAAACTATCTGTATAACAGCATTATAAAAGTAGTCCTGTTCTTTCAATCCATAAGGTTCGGTTTCATAAACAGAGGAAAACCTGACGATCATTGTTTCTTTGTCAGCCCCTATTTTCTGTACAGCTTCCCGGAGAAAACTGAGCCTGTCCCCTTTGTTGGATCCCAAACCTAAAAATATATTTTCAGTCATATATATGATATTTTAATTCAGTTCTGTCAGTCTTTGCTGGTCCGACCGGATTCCTCGCCTTTTTCCTTTATCACTTCAACCTCCACAAAGTCAACATACCCGCCTACCGGCACTGTATGCTTTCTTATCCTGACTGCAACTTTCTCTGTGTTGCTGAAGTTAGTCAGGATGCCATCGGCAATGTGCATTGCGAGGGTTTCGATAAGTTTATATTTTTTCTCAAGCGCCAGCCTGGAAATAAACTTATACACCTTATCGTAATCTACCGTTTCTTTCAGGTTGTCGTGCTCAGCGGCGGATAAAAAGTTGGTATAAATATCCACATCTGCTTCAAACTTTCCACCTACAACCTGCTCTTCAGAGAGAACCCCGTGATAGCCATAAAAAATAGCCTTCTTGATTCTTATAACATTAATCATTGATTCCTGCTTCTTACAGTTAAATAATAACTTTTCAGGCCATTAAAATTAGCAAATAAAATTCCTATTAGCACTAATGAACTTCCAAACAAATCCCTTCCTGAGAGTACCTCACCCATAAAAAGCCAGCCAAGTATAACAGCAACAATGGGTGTCACAAATGAGCTAAGGGATAGAAGGATTATATTTATTCTCTTTAACAGCCAGTAATACGTCGTAAATGTTATAATAGTTCCAAAAACCGCCAGATAAATTATCGAAATTACGGCTTTTGCGTCAAACTTAAGTGTTGTATGATCCTCTGATATCAGACCGATTCCGGTTAAAACGATTCCGGCCATCAGAACAGGCACAAAATTCATAGAAAGAGGGTGAAGATGACTGCCATACTTTTTTACTATTACTGCAATACAACCCTGCAAAAGGGCACTAAGAACTACGGCAAACATCCCCCAGAAGCTAAAATTCAGATCCCAGGACATATTTTTGGAAAAAATTATTATAATACCTAAAAACCCCAGCATCAAACCTGCAATCCTATCGCCATATATTTTTTCAGATGGAATGGCGATACGCGAAATAATCACCACAAAGAAAGGCATAACTGCAAAGAGTATCGAGGCCAGCCACGAGGGAATATAGTTTTCTCCCCAGTAGACTAGTCCAAAAGGAAACACGAAGGAAAAAATACCGAGTATAATATACAGAATAATGGAAGTCCTGTCGGTCTGCATTTTAACATTTTTATACTTCATGAACCCGTAGAGTATGATCGAGGCCAGAAAGAATCTCAAGCCTGCCGAAAGTATCGGAGTCAGCGAATCAAGTCCGATCCGGATAACCATCCACGTGGACCCCCAGATAAGGCATATTGCTGCATAGCCCAGGGCAATCTTAATTTTTTCAGTGTCCATTACCGTCCTTCATTGCTATTATTCCAAGCAAACGGCCCGAAAGGCTTCCGTCCCTGCGATAGGAATGGAGCAGGCTATTTTGCTTATAGGTGCATAAACCTGAAAGCTGAACCCGTGATTTTAGAATCCCTGACTGAAGCAGCATATCATAATTAACCCTTTTCACATCCAGTAAAAACTTATCACCACGGGCCACCAGGTATTTGTCTTCAAATAACTCAGCTACTTCCTTGCCTACTTCATATGAATCCTGGCTGATGGAAGGACCGATATATGCAGACAGATTTTCCGGTTTGGAATTAAACTCTCTCTCAAGCCTTTCAACTACACTTCCCACGATCCTTTTCTGTGTTCCCCGCCAGCCCGAATGAATTGCAGCAATAACTTTATTTACCGGATCAAACAGAAACACCGGGGTACAGTCGGCAACAGAGACTGCAAGGCCTAAATTCCTTTTGTCTGTTATAAGGGCATCGCTTTCCCCTATCAGGCCTGCTTTTTCTACATATGTACTGATACTGCTGTGAGTCTGCCTCTGCAATACAACTTTATCTTCTGAAAGACCTAAAGCTTTGTAAAATCTGGTCCGGTTCTGCCTGACAATGTCCTCATTGTCACCTACTGAAAGTGATAAGTTAAAATAATAAGGATTTGTACTGTTATTATCTATTTTTGTACTAAAACCGAAGATAATTTCGGGATATCTTCTGAAAACTGAACTGTTAATTATAACCATTTTGCGATTTCATTCAGAAGGCTAGTCCCTGTTATAGGACATAAACCTTCGTTAAAGTATCCCCTGCTCCTGAACTGACCGGATTTCAGGGAATAAAAGTGAAAAAAATATTAAAAAACCGCTTTAAAACTATCAAATAATGGTCGAATATAAAAGTAAAAATCCTTTATCTTTTAAATTGAAATCGGACATCCAGAACAGTTTACCGGATTAGCTAAATTTCCTGAAAGATGATTGCGATTTTGCATATATTGATGCACAAGAATGAAAAGTTAAACAGATATTGAGATATCCGGATTAAAATGAGTAAAATACTCGTTATTGAAGATGACATAAATATCATTCAGCTGATCAAGGACTTTCTTGAAGCTGAAGGGTTTGAAGTATATACCTCCTCAAACGGTGAAGATGGTATAGTACTTGCCAGGAATATTGTGCCCGACCTGATAATATGTGATATACTGATGCCTGGAATTTCCGGATTTGACGTAATAAGCTGTTTAGCAAAGGAAAAGGCAACTGCTGTTATACCCTTTATCTTCCTTTCTGCCAAGGTCGAAAGAACTGACGTGCGCCAGGGAATGAACCTCGGAGCAGATGATTACCTTACTAAGCCCTTCAAGCTGGATGAGTTATTAAATGCCATTGACATACGGCTCAGAAAAAAAGCCCTGCTGGAGAATCAGAGGCCCGAAACCCCACCCGTAAATGCCGATTCAGGCAGGGAGAAACTAGATGAAGATGCACATATATTTATTCTGGTCAAGAACCAGCCGCTGTTTTTAAAGATTAATAGTATTGAATGCATCTCCTCAGAAGCTGAATATAGCTATGTTTATACTAATAAGGGTGATAAATTCCTTGTACGTAAACTCCTGAAAGAATGGGAAGAGATCCTTCCTGATAAATCCTTTATCAGAATACACCGATCCACTATTATTAACCTTAATTACGTCCAGAAAGTGGAAAAGTGGTTTAACAACGCCTATGTTGTATACCTGCAGAACATAAAAGAGTCCTTCTCTATCAGCAGAAGATATGCCATGTCCCTGAAAGCAAAACTGCATTATACTTAAATCCGCTGCACTTCCGGGGAGCATATCCTCCCTTAAATTATCTGTGACTTCTTTTCACACTACAATTCCTAAAGACTAATTCATGTCACTTATTTGCTAATACTACCGCTTATTTTTATTTACTACCGTTTATTGCTTTAATGAGCCGTAAAGCCCGTGCTAATCATATCTTTGCATCTGAAATAATAATTCTCATAATAGAACAGGCAGTAATTATGAAAAAAATACTGATAATAGAAGATGATGAAGCGGTTCGCTGCAATACGCTTGAACTTTTGAAAGAAGAGGGATATGAAGTTCTGGAAGCAATTAACGGATATGAAGGACTCGAATTAGCCAGAAAATATTTACCGGATCTTATTTTATCAGATATTCTGATGCCTGTAATGGATGGCTACAGCGTATTGCAGGAGCTCCAAAAGGATATTTTGACCTGCTCAATTCCATTTATTTTTTTCTCTGCAAGATCCGGAATGTCAGATATCCGGCATGGGATGAAGATAGGGGCTGATGACTACATAACAAAGCCGTATAAAATTAACGACCTTCTCGATACTATAAATGCAAGGCTCGCCAAAAGGAATAACCTGGATCGAAAATTTGACGAATTGTATAACAGTATTGCCAGATCCCTTCCTCATGAACTTAGAACCCCTCTGGTTTCAATTATGGGATTCTCTGACCTCATCAGGAATAATTCAGCTGATATGGATAAAGACGAAATTATTGATATGGTTAACAAAATAAATTTCGCGGGGAACAGGCTTTTTAATGTGATTGAGAAGTTTCTTTTTTACAGCGAGCTGGAACTTATAAATAATGATAAACAGCAGCTTACAAATACCAAGAATTCATTCATGAATTCTGCAGGTAAGGCAACCTCAGTATATGCAATGCTTGTTGCAGATAGATTTGGCAGGAATAACGACCTGAAATTAAATCTATCTGATGCAGTCATAAAAATTCCTGAAACATTTTTCCGGAAACTACTTGAGGAACTGGTTGAAAATGCGTTCAAGTTTTCTGAAAAAGGTACACCAGTTGAAATTTCTTCCTTCTCCACTAACGATTTTTATACTATTGAAATAAAAGACTATGGCATTGGAATGACCGGCGAGCAGATAAAAGAGATTGGTGTATTAAAACAATTCGATCGGCACAAGTTCCATCAGCCCGGGACCGGTGTGGGCCTTACAATTGCCCGGAAAATTGTAGAACTGGCAGGGGGCAGTCTTTCTATTGAAAGCCGTTTGAAGGAATATACTTTAATAAGGCTATCATTGCCTCTTTTTAATGAAGGTTTATTAGAATAATCAGAAAGGGTACTATAATGAACTGGTTCAATGATCTATCAATCAAATCCAAACTATTGATTTGTTTTTCTGCGGTTATAGTGATTAGTATCTCCCTGGGATACATTGGCATAAGCAACATCAGAACAATTGAGAAACAAGAGGAGATCATGTATTTCAACATGACAGCTCCACAGAAAAATATTGCCGAAATAATAAACTATTTTCAGCGTATACGAGTAAATACCAGAGATATCATACTGGCAAAGGACCAGGTTGAAAGGAACGAGTATATACAGAGAATTGCAGAATACAAACTGGCAATTGAAAAGTCAGGGTCTGAATTCGAAACAACAATACTTTATGATAACCTCAGAAATTCCTACAACGATTTTATTGACAAATATAAATTGTATATTGCCGGAGTGGATAAACTGATCCTGATCACGAATAATAATAAAACGGATGAGGCTATTGCACTCCTCCGCTCGAAAGAAATGTTCCAGACAGCAATGACAGCCCAGGAAGAGCTGGATAACATTTTAAAGCTAAAAAATAACAATGCAAAGTTAACTTACCTGGATAATTCATCACTTTCTCAAAATGCGATTATAACAATGGTCATCCTTCTGCTCATGGGAATAGTGGTTTCAATCGCTCTGGCATTTTTTGTGTCCAATGTTATTTCCAGGGGAATTAAACAGATATCGGGAAGTATCCTTAACCTGCGAAACGTATGCATAAGTAACCTGAAGACCGGGGCTGAAATGATGGCAAGAGGAAAACTGGATATCAGGATCGAAACTGGGACCCCCCTCCTGGTACTCAACTCAAAAGACGAAATAGGTGTCCTGGCAAAAAATGTAAACGAAATCATTACGATGACTCAGTTAACTGTTGCTTCCGTTGAGAAAGGTGTCAGTACAATTCGTGAAGTAATTGCTGAAACCCATGAGCTGGTACAGGCAACGATTGAGGGTAAGCTCAACAAAAAAGGAAATGCACAAAAGTTTGAGGGCGGGTACAAAGAACTCGTAGAAGGCTTGAACAATACGCTTGATGCGGTAGTACAGCCACTTAATGAAGCAAGTGAAGTGCTGCATGAAATGGCAAAGGGTGATCTTACTATCAGAATGCAAAAGGAGTACAAGGGTGAATTCCTGTCGTTTAAGAATAATATTAACACTGTCTCGGAGTCGCTTGCAAATGCACTCTTTGAGGTAACTCAGGCTGTGCACGCTACAGCAAGCGCAAGCAATCAGATATCTTCCAGTTCAGAGGAGATGGCGGCAGGAGCGCAGGAACAAAGCCATCAGACTACAGAAATAGCAGGTGCTATAGAAGAGATGTCAAAAACTATTTATGAGACTTCAAAGAATACGGTCCTTGCGGCTGAAGCTTCCAAAAAGGCTGGTGAAATGGCAAAAGACGGCGGGGTTGCTGTATCCCAGACAGTTGAAGGAATGAACAGAATTGCTGAGGTAGTTTCAAAGGCAGCCCTGACAGTGGAGGAACTGGGCAAGAGCAGCGATCAGATTGGCGAAATTGTGCAGGTAATTGATGATATTGCTGACCAGACAAATCTTCTGGCTCTTAACGCTGCAATAGAGGCTGCGCGTGCCGGGGAACAGGGCCGTGGTTTTGCGGTCGTTGCAGATGAAGTCAGGAAACTTGCCGAACGCACTACAAAGGCTACAAAAGAAATAGAAGCAATGATACAGAAAATACAGAAAGACACCATCGGTGCAGTCAATTCAATACACCAGGGGACAAATGAAGCTGAAAAGGGTAAGGAGCTTGCCCAAAGATCAGGAAAGACCCTGATAGAGATAATTGAAAGTACAAATAAGGTTGTTGACATTGTCAACCAGGTAGCAGCTGCAAGTGAACAGCAGTCGAGCGCAGCTGAACAGATAAGTAAAAATATTGAAAGCATCAGCAGCGTCACCCAGCAGTCTGCTGCCGGAGTACAACAGATAGCCCGTGCTTCGGAGGACCTCAGCAGATTGACAGTAAACCTGCAGGAACTTACCAACAGGTTCAAAATAGCGGGCAGCAGTAATAATACCCCCGACAGCAGCAGAGCACATTTTTCAGTCCAGAATAACGGGAAACTTATCAGAGAATAATTGGATTCAAAGGAAATCATGCAGATGACAGGAGTCGGGTAGCAATTAAATAAAAAGAGCGGTTTAAGGCCGCTCTTTTTTATAAGTAAAATTCCAGGAAATCATACTGTTTTGAGACTCTCTTCAAGGTCCAGCAGCAGGTCATCAACATTCTCTAATCCTATTGCCAGCCTTATACCACCCGGGTCAATTCCCTTTTCAAAGAGCTTCTCTGCCGGGACAACGGAATGGGTCATTGAGGCCGGATGCTCAATTAACGTCCTGGTATGGCCCAGGCTTACGGCCAGCGTCATCGTATATGCATGATCGGCTACATAATTCATATACTTCCGCCCCCTTTCCCTGCTTTCTTCCGGACTATCGGCTTTAAGTACAAAGTAGATCAGGCTGCCGGGAGCAAAGTTACCGTTAAAATCAACCATCTGCTTTTTAGCCAGTTCGTAGAATTTATAGTTCGGCAGACCCGGATAATTAACGACCTCGACTTTAGGATGACTGTTAAGGTACTCGGCTATCCTCTGCGCAGATCTGATCTGCTGCTTCTGCCTGACGGCAAGCGATGGCAGTCCATAGGTAAGTATAGCCCAGGCACTCTTTGTATTTAATACCCCCCCAAAATCCTTACGGTATAACAGCAGCATATCCCTGTAGATCTTCTTTCCAATTACCACGCCCCCCATATCTGTCCCAAAACCGCCGATGCCCTTGGTCAATGAATGTATAACAAAATCAGCACCATGCTCAATAGGCCTCTGGCAATAAGGTGTTGAAAAAGTATTATCAACAACTACCTTAATCCTCTCTTCCTCACTTCTGTCCTTGTTTATTTCCGCCACGATCTTCGCAATTGCCTCAATGTCAATAAGATGCATGTTTGGGTTTGCCGGACTTTCAAAATAAATTACTCTCGTGTTGCTCTTTACTAAAGGGATCAGGTTTTCCGAAGCTGTAAGGTCCGTATAGTTTACCTTTATATTATACCGCGGATACCAGTTATTGAAAAGAGATATCGTGCAGCCATATAGCGTAGTATGTGCAATGATTTCTTCTCCGCTCTTTACAAGAATTCCCATTACCCCTGAAATTGCTCCCATTCCCGTTGCAAAGGTAACGGCCATTTCTCCTTTTTCCACGTAAGCAAGATTCTCTTCCAGAATGTCTTTGTTGGGCTCGCCAAGCCGGTCATAAATATAAATGGGTGTTTCATCTTCCCTCATGCTTGGAGTATTCGCAAAGCTGATAAAACCCTGTGCCCCTCTTTCAACCGAATCCAGTCTGAATGTTGTTGAAGATGAAATAGGTGATACCACATGGTGTGAGTAATCCCATTTTGTGCTTATATTTTTTCCATAGATCAGGTGGGTATCCATGGAATATTTTGTGTCATCAACTGCCTTAGTGCTGTTGATGTTAGTATCCGAAGACATATGAACCTCCTTAATAGGTATAACATTGTACGTAAATGTAATCCATTTCCATGCAATGTTCTACACATTATTTAATGTTTACATTTTGAGTCCCCTTTCAATATCCTCAATTAAATCTTCCACATCTTCTATTCCTACTGAAAGTCTGATCAGGCTTTCAGTCAATCCAAATTTTTCCTTTTCCTTTACCGGTACCGAGGCATGGGTCATAGAGGATGGATGGGAGATCAGACTTTCCACCCCCCCAAGGCTTTCACCAAGAGTAAAAATCCTGACATTCTTCAGTAATTTTTTAGCCACCTCATCTTTTCCAAGCTCAAGTGAAATCATGCCTCCGAAACCCCGCATCTGATTTTTGGCAAGTTCGTGCTGCGGATGGTCTTTCAGGCCGGGATATATTACTTTCTTAACCAGGTCTGACTTGCTGAAGTATTCTGCAATTGCCATAGCATTGCTGTTGTGCCTCTCCATTCTTACGGCCAGAGTCTTAGTCGAACGCAGAACGAGCCAGCAGTCAAATGGTGAAGGCACTCCCCCCGTAGCATTCTGAATGTACCTGAGTCTTTTGTGTACAGGCTCACTGCTGGTAACTATAATACCTCCTATTACATCACTGTGCCCGTTGATATACTTGGTCGAGCTGTGGATTACAATGTCAATGCCAAGCGTCAGGGGATTTTGAAAATACGGACTCATAAATGTATTATCCACAACGCTGATCAGTGCGTGATTTCGGCAGATCTCTGCTGCTTTCCGCAGATCAGTCAATACCAGCATCGGGTTGGTAGGAGTCTCCAGAAAAACAAGCTTGGTATTTTTTTTGATTGCCTTCTCGATATTGGAAACATCGCTTGTATCTACCCATGAATATTCTATTCCATAATCTTTCATTACGAGTTCAAATAACCTGTATGTTCCGCCATATACATTGTTGGATGCAATTACGTGATCTCCCGCCTTAACAAGACTCATCAAAGCGTGTTCAGCAGCTAGTCCCGAAGCAAAAGCAATACCATATTTTCCTTTTTCCAGCACCGCAATGTTTTTTTCCAGTGCTTCCCGTGTCAGATTCTGAGTCCTTCCGTACTCATACCCCTTGTGTTTACCTAGTTCTTCCTGGGCATATGTAGAAGTCTGATAAATCGGAGTTATAACTGCTCCTGTAGTCGGATCGGGCATCTGCCCTGCATGGATAGCATCTGTTGAAAATCCCATAATTATTCCTTTATTCTTATTGTTTCAATATTGTGTTGCAGAATTTAAAACCTTAAATAAATGTTAAGGAAATTTACTGAAAAGCATCTGAATATTCTATCAAATCATATCTGGTAATCAGATCAATAATTCTTCCATACTCTGCCACAAGAACGGCAGTTGTACGGGTAAGATACTTTCTTACATCAGGTAATTCCGTTCTTACATCAAGTACAGGAAAGCCCTCCACCATCACTTTACTCACCTCTTCCTCAAGTAATGAAGGGTCCTCAAGAACGGCAGCCATGAATTTGGGTTCCTTGATACTCCCTACGGGCTGACCCTTATCCATGACCGGTAGCTGCGAAAGCCCTTTCTCATTGAGGACGCTGATGGCAGTTTTAACTTTATCTGTGGCCTCGACACTGATCAGCTTTTTTATATTCCCAGCTCTTTTCGCCTTGGATATATCGCCAAGTGTCTTAACTTCCATGGCTAACAATCTTTTTTCTTTCAGCCACTCATCGCTGTGGAATTTGGAAAGATAACGTTCTCCGGTATCACTTACAACAAATACAATCAATGCATCCTGGTCAAGATCCTGTGCAATTTTCAATGTTACATGCAGGTTCGTTCCGGTACTGCCTCCGCAAAATATTCCCTCCTCGCGCGTCAGTTTTCTGGCAGCTGCAAAGGACTGCTTGTCGGTAACAGTAATAATTTCATCAATATACTGGAAGTGTACATTTTCGGGAATACAATCCTGACCTATCCCCTCTACAAGATAAGGTTCACCCTCGGCTTTGAACCCTTTTTCCTTGTAATCCTTAAAGATGGACCCTACCGGATCTGCCGCAATTACCTTAATGGCCGGATTTTTTTCCTTTAAATACCTGCCGGTTCCGCTGATGGTTCCTCCGGTTCCGATGTTGGTTACAAAATGTGTAATCTTTCCATCGGTCTGCCTCCAGATTTCTGGTCCCGTAGTTTGATAGTGAACAGCCGGATTGGATGGGTTTGAATACTGATACATAAATATTGAATTGGATGTTTCCTTAGCAATTCTTTTTGCAACATTTACATAGTACTCAGGACTATCGGGTTTGACTGCATTGGAAACAACAATTACTTCTGCTCCAAAGGCCTTTAGATAATTTATTTTTTCAAAGCTTACCTTATCGGTACAGACAAATATTGCTTTATACCCTTTAACAGCGGCTGAAAGCGCAAGGCCAATTCCCGTATTACCGCTGGTAGCTTCAATGATTGTTCCTCCCGGCTTTAATGCACCTCTTTTTTCGGCATCCTCAACCATAGCCACGCCAATACGGTCCTTAACGCTGCCGCCGGGATTAAAAGATTCCAGTTTTGCCAGTATCTGGGGCCTGAGCCCCCTGTTAATTCTCTGGAGCCTGATCAGCGGAGTATTGCCTATCAGTTCCAGGATATTTTCCTTTACGTCCATTTATGCCCTCTGTTTTCTATATTTTAAACCCTATAAACCAAAGAATCCGGGATTCCCGGATTCAGATAAACTTCCAAAGTAAGTTTCTTTTCAGTATTATTCTTTATAATAAGCAGAAAATTATTCAAAGGAAAGCACGCTGGAGAAATTACCCCTGGTGTCTTCAGGTGCAGAACCGGGTAGTAGTTCCGGGGTGTTTTTTCAGGAAATAAGGCGTGATCTGGCACTGGTCCTGAAGATTAAAAACTAAAGCCCCTCAGGAACTCCTCAATAGGAAGCCTTTTGCGGCCTTCAAGCTGCACTTCCAGCAGGCTGAGCGAATCAGTTCCGCAGCCTATTATGGCTTCAGTTTTGGTCTGGAACACTTCACCCGGGGCAAGTTTTTTTTCGTGGTTTACTAAAGCCCTGAATACCTTAATCACTTTACCGGAATGCTGAAAATATGCCGCCGGATAGGGTGACAGGCCTCTTATCAAATTGTGTATATCCTCTGCACGGTTATTCCAGTCGATTCTGGCGGTCTCCTTGGTTATCTTTGGAGCCGGCGTTGCAAGTGCTCCGTCCTGAGTTTGCAGCCGTATATTCCCGCTTTCAATTACTTCAACAGTCTTCAATACAACCGAAGCACCCAGTACACTCATCTTATCGTGTAAAGTACCAAAATCATCCGCATCTGAAATTTCCAGTTTTTCCTGGAGTATAATATTTCCAGTATCCACCTTATCCTGCAGAAAAAAAGTACTTACACCGGTTTCCTTTTCACCATTTATAATTGCCCATTGGATGGGAGCTGCACCCCTGTATTTGGGAAGCAGTGACCCATGCAGATTAAACGATCCTTTGGAAGGAATTGTATAAACCTCACGCGGCAGAATCCTGAAAGCCACGATAACGTAGAGGTCAGCCTGAAGTTCCTCCAGCCTCTTCAAAAAACCTTCTTCCCTGAGGAAAGCCGGATGCAGGACTTCAATATTATTCTTAAGTGCATATTCCTTTACCGGGGTAAAAGTCACCTTCTGACCCCGCCCTCTTTCCTTATCTGGAGTGGTGACAACGGCTACAACTTCATGCCTGCTTTTTACCAGTGCATCAAGCGATGGAATGGCAAAATCCGGAGTACCCATAAAGATAATTTTCATATTTTTACCACCTGAGTCTGCATCAATTATGGGTTTAGTCCTTTTCGGTAATGGGATAATCTACATCCACTTTGCGGTTTTTAATTCGGATGAGTTCTTTTTTTACCTGCTTTTTCAGTTCATCGCTGAGACGGTCAGTAAAAAAAGTACCCTGGAGATGGTCATACTCGTGCTGAATAACACGGGCAAAAAGCTCATCGGCCTCCAGTGTCTGCTCTGTAAGGTCGGTGTCCTGATACTTAATTTTAATTTCTTTTGGTCTGAATACATCGGCTCTCAGGTGCGGTGCGCTAAGGCATCCTTCTTCCATGGTAGTTTTTTCATCCGAAAAAAGCATTATTTTCGGATTGATCATGACTATTGGTTTGATCTTCTCGTATCCCTCACAGGGGGATACATCTATTACAAAAATAGCTTTATCTATACCTACCTGATTTGCTGCAAGCCCAATGCCGTTTGCATTGCGCATTGTAGTAAACATATCCTTGATTTGTTTTATCATCTGGACATTTACTTCAGTAACAGGTTTGGCTTTTTCCCTTAATATCTTATCGCCATATATAGTAATTGGTAGAATTGACATTCTCTCTCCTAAATGACTTCCTCAACTTGAGTCGGAATAACTTGTGCTTTAATATCTTTGTAGATTATTACTTCTGTCGCAGTAAACAACATTTTAATCGATAACCTGAATATAATTAAAAATTGCTGAAGAATAAAGGTTAGAAGCAGGTAGACGTAATGACTTTTAGGCAGAAGATCATTTAATAAATTGTAAATTATAGCCCCGATTGCACCAAGTAATGCGGTAAAGAAAAACAGGATTACTATCCGGCTGAAATTCTCTCTGAGAAAGTTGAGTACGGGATATATCTCCCCGAAGACATGACTGCTGTCTTTTACTCCAAGTGATACTTTCAGGTAATCCCCGACTATAGTCACCAAACCAAGCAGGAAAATGAGAAGTACATAGCGGGAAGCCCTGAGTATGAATTCGAAAATTATCTTTTCCTGGTTTGCAAAGGCATAAGTAAGGAACTGGCCGCTAAGATCGTTAATCTTAAAGGCAAGCGCATAAAATACCAGTGAGATTAATAATACTTTTGTAAACCTGTACCAATACTTTACTCCCCCGAAGAAAAAATCCACGTAATGGTTTTTCTTTGTGTTGTGAAATATGGATACCAGCCCACCCAGAAAGAAAGTCTGTATCAGCACATACACTCCTGCCGTTCCGTATATTATATAAGGCATTTCTCCTATATTAGTCTGATACAGCCTCCTGAACTGGAGATACCATATGTAATCAAACCCGCTGCTCAGGCTGTCGCTTAATACTGAATGCATGAGGTTGTTGCTCAGCATATAATAAATTGGAAGGGATATGATTGTTGCAAAAGCAATGTTAGTTGCCCAAAAGAGCCATAAAAATTTGTGGTTACGGCCCACCAGTTTAATAGCCTGCCTGAATGTATCTTTTACCTGTAAGTTCATGCTATGCTGCTGATAATTAATATTAAGTTTTGGATCCAGAACAGCCACCGCAGGCTCAGGTTAATGCTTCCGCCATACTGTTCATTTACCGTATACGAATTGTTTGCATAATTCAGGTCCATAATATTTTTCCTGAAAGGATCCAGCTCTGCACCCAGTACTTTATTTCTGGTCCTGAAAAGGAATCTTTTCCACCTTTCTTCGCCGCTCCATTTCTGATAGAGGGTATCCTTATCGGTATAGAGTGCAACATCCTGCCTGAATACGCCATCATACAGGCGCTCTGCAAATACCTCATATTCACCTGCTCTGCCGGTAGTTTTAACATACCGGATTTTATAATCAAAGGCGGCAGAGCTTCTATAAAGGTTATTAAAGAACCAATCCATATTTCCTTCAGAATTATTTTGCACAGTACGAATAAAATCCGTTCCTGCAGTATGGGAAAATTTGTAAGCTGTAAAATAATCCCTGAATATTTTTATTACTTTTTTATACCCCAGATACCTGTCCAAAGCAATCAGCATCAGTTCCGGTTTAACATAGGCAGCAATAATATGGCTGGTCACGTCGGGCAATTTGTATGAAGTATCAGCGATTGCAGCACAAGAAGGGGAATTATAATACTCAGGCAGAAGCAGCGCACCTTCTGGTCTTTGATATTCCCCTAGCGAATAAACAAGTGGAAGCTCATTATAAGAGAGAAAATTTAAGCCGAATATGGGGTAATACCCGAATAACTTAAAGTTGATCAGGGCTTTATTATAATATTTATTAATAATTTTTGATGTAATATACGAAGCAGGTCCCTCATTCAGCCACGTTTCATAGACTCCGTTATTTGCAACCATTCCATAAAAAAACTGATGAGCAACTTCATGGATAGTCATGTATTCTGGAGAAATTGTCTCTATGGGCGAAAACAACTCACTCCCCACTGTAATCATTGTTGGATATTCCATACCCACAGAGCGGCTCGTTTTAGGAACATCAATCAAAGAGATCGTCTGATATGGATATACTCCTATATTATCTTCAAAGAATTCCAGTGAATTCTTAATTGCATTGATATATCTAGTTGCATACTTTTCATTTTCACGCTGTATATAGGTCCTTATTTCCACAGGCGTCTTGTCTTTCCTGTAGTAAGTATCCTCCTTCAAAAGGACATCATCCGTTGCCATCCAGGCAAAATCATGCACTCCGGCTTGTGCAATTCTATAGCTTATACTGTTTGCGTTTTTCTTTCTTCCGGACTCAACTCCGGTTGAGGCTACGGCATAATTTTGAGGGACAGTAATTGTAACATTATAGTTTCCAAAATCGGAATAAAAATTCGTGTATGGGTGATACTGGCTGCAGACCCACCTGCCGTTTTCAAAAACGCCTGCCTTTGGAAACCACTGGGCAAGGAAATAGAAATTCCTTCCTGCTGCGTACCCCAGTCTCGAGATGGACCTGGGTACTTGCATCCTGTACTTAAATACGATACTAACAGAATCCCCGGGATTCACCTGTTCAGGCAGTAAGATTCTGGCTACCGTGCTGTCATACTTATTGGGTACATCGGGCTGAAAATACTGCAGCTCAGCGGGTATGCCGTTGATTGAAACTTCCGAAAATACAAATTCAGTCTTTGATTCTGCCTTCAATTCAGTTTCTTTTTCACTGAGAAACAGTGTATTGGAATTCTTGAAAGCGTTAGGATAAAGGTGCAGCTGCACTTCCCCCGTAGAAAAAGATGTTCTGTTGATCCAGGTAAGCACTTCTACAGCAGAAATCTGCTTCAGATTGGGCAGCAATTCAACGTCAATTTTATAATTTGATACCGCCTGAACTTTGCCATATTCTTTCTTTAATATGCCATTTTGATAAAGCTGGGGATCGTTTACATGGTCTGTTTTCCAGAACAGTTCCTGGTCGGCTTTATTAAAATAGCTTATTCCCGCCAGGGATATCAGTAAGAAAGCGATTAATAAATATCTCATTTCAGTAGTATCCGCAATGCCTTAAGTCTTTGTACCAAATGCAGGAATTATTTGTTTATTGCTTAAGTAAAAATACGCAGTACTGGTATAAAACAAAATGACAGGATACAATTATTTAAGGTTTTTGGAACGAATTTTAAGGCAGCCGGACTAAATAAGAGTAAACTATTCTGTAGCGGTAATAAAGTGAAGGTAAAAAAGAGCCCGCCTATGGAAGCGGGCCGGGAAAGGAGATCATTATTTAATTTCTATTGATTTTGGTTTCATTCTTTCGTGCTTTGGTAAATGGATCGTCAGCTGTCCGTTTTCCATTCTGGCGTCTATTTTTGAATCATCAATACTGTCAGAAATTCTAAACTTACGATAGTAATTCCCAATCTGAGTTTCATTCAATACAAACTTTCTGTTGATCAGATATTCATAATCAATTTTCCCCATAACTACGAGATCACCATCTTCCAGTTTGACTCTGACATTGTCTTTTGAAACTCCTGGCATATTGGCAACCAGTGTATATGCATCTTCAGTCTCAAAAATATCTACCAAAGGGCTGACCCAGCTTTCTTTTTCAAAAGCTTCATCCCAGTTAATTGTATGAGCTTCCTGTACCTGAACCATATCTTTGTTGGCTTCCATATTAATCCTCCTTTATAAATTTTTTATTACTGTAAATTTTTAATTTAAATAGTCTTTTATACCTTGTTGAATAAAAACTTTTATTGGGTAATGAATTTGATATAAACCGGGACGGGGTGTCACCCGTCCCGCAAAGCCTGATGTTAGCTTTTAATGGAAGAATTATTTCTTATTCTTGTTTTTTTCCTCATCGTCAACAACCTCATAGGACGCATCCTGTACATCCTTTTCATCAGCAGCTTTGCCCGTATCCTGTCTGGATGACTGCTGACCTGATTGTTGTTCGCCTCCCGGCTGAGCAGAACCCTGTGGTCCACCAGCCTGCTGATACATCTGTGAGGCCACTTCATTCCATACCTTGTTCAAAGAGTCTGTTGCTGCTTTAATATTGTCAGTATTGTTGCTGGCAATTGCATCTTCAACCTTCTTGATCTCGGATTCCAGCCTGTTCTTTGAATCGGCAGAAATCTTATCTTTCATTTCTTCGATCTGCTTCTTGGTCTGGAATACCAGGCTGTCTGCCTGATTCTTGATTTCAATGGCTTCTTTTTTCTTTTTGTCATCTGCTGCATGTGCTTTTGCGTCATTTTTCATCTTCTCTATTTCATCCTTATTCAGGCCGCTCGAAGATGTAATTCTGATGCTCTGCTCTTTTCCGGTACCCTTATCTTTTGCACCCACGTGCAGTATACCATTTGCATCTATGTCGAAAGTAACTTCAATCTGAGGTATTCCTCTTGGTGCAGGTGGAATTCCATCCAGATGGAATCTGCCAAGAGTCCTGTTATCGGTAGCCATTGACCTTTCACCCTGGAGAATGTGAATTTCTACAGAAGGCTGGCTGTCCGAAGCCGTTGAGAATATCTCGCTCTTCTTTGTTGGTATGGTAGTATTGGCAGGAATTAAAGTTGTCATAACTCCGCCGAGTGTTTCAATACCAAGTGAAAGTGGAGTAACGTCGAGTAACAGAACGTCCTTTACGTCACCTGTTAATACACCGCCCTGTATTGCAGCTCCGATTGCTACTACTTCATCCGGGTTTACGCCTTTATGCGGCTCTTTGTTGAACAGTTTCTTTACGAGTTCCTGTACCTTTGGCACTCTGGTCGAACCGCCTACCAGGATAACCTCGTCAATCTGAGACGGGGTTACACCGGCGTCTCTCATCGCCTTTTCACAAGGTCCCACTGTTCTTTCAATCAGATCGTCTACCAGCTGTTCAAATTTTGAACGGGTAATATTTATATTTAAGTGTTTAGGGCCTTCCTGTGTAGCAGTTATAAAAGGCAGATTAACGTCTGTCTGCAGTGAGTTCGACAACTCTATCTTGGCTTTTTCTGCTGCTTCTTTTAATCTCTGCAAGGCCATAGGATCTTTTCTCAGATCTATACCTTCCTGTTTCTTGAACTCATCTGCAAGAAAATCGATCAGCCTCTGGTCAAAATCATCGCCGCCCAGGTGACCGTCACCATTGGTGGATTTTACTTCGAAAACTCCTTCACCCAACTGCAGAATTGATATATCAAATGTACCGCCGCCTAAATCATAAACGGCAACAAGTTCATCTTTGCCCTTTTTATCCAAACCATATGCAAGCGCAGCAGCAGTAGGTTCGTTTATAATTCTCTTTACCTTCAGACCTGCTATTTCACCGGCATCCTTCGTTGCCTGTCTCTGTGAATCGTTAAAGTATGCAGGCACCGTGATAACGGCTTCACTTATTTCCTGTCCCAGGTAGTCCTCAGCCGTCTTTTTCATCTTCTGAAGTATCATAGCACTGATTTCAGGCGGAGAATATACCCTGTCGTCTATCTTAACACGGGCTGAATTCCCGTCCCCTGATACTACAGCATATGGTACTTTTGTCATTTCTGAGGTAACCTCATCCATCCTTCTTCCCATAAATCTCTTGATTGAGAATATAGTATTTTTAGGGTTGGTTACTGCCTGCCTTTTGGCAGACTGGCCAACCAGTCTCTCCCCATTCTTAGTAAAAGCAACGATAGAAGGAGTAGTTCTACCGCCTTCTGAATTGGGAATAACTACCGGATCGTTGCCTTCCATAACGGCAACGCACGAGTTAGTTGTACCCAAATCAATTCCTATTATTTTTCCCATTACAATCTCCCTTCTTTGTTAATAATACGGCAGAAAAATATTTCTGCCGTCGCCACACATACTTTGGACTAAACTTACGATAACTTGATTTCTTTTTCCCTTACCGGTTTTGGATTTAATTTTTCCATCTTAACCATCAGGGTACCGTCTTCAAATTTTGCGTCAATTTTTTCGGAGTTTACTTCTACAGGAAGCGTGAAACTCCTTGTGAATGAACCATAGGTCCTTTCATTTCTGTAGAAATTCTTATCCCTTTTCTCTTCAACTCTTTTCTTCTCACCTCTCAGTGTCAGTATATTGTCGTGAAGAGTAATTTTCAGATCTTCCTTTTTGATACCCGGTAATTCAGCTTCAACAAATAAATGGGTTTCATCTTCTGAAATATCGATTCTCGGTGTAAATGCACCGCCTAAATCTACTCCTAATGCAGGAAAATCTTCGAAATACCTCTGAATACGGTTACTGAAATTCTCTAACTCTTTTAAAGGTTCAAATTTCATAAGGTTCATTTCTTTATCCTCCTTTATTATGATTATGCTTCTATTGATACAAACAATGTGCCAACTCAAAATATGGCCTAATTGGGGCATTTTTGTCAAATCCGCACCTTACCACATACTCTATCTATGCCATTTTGACAAACGCATTGACATTTTGTCAAAATACCGACAAAATGTCAGACAATAATGGCGCAGTTTTGGTTTTCTTAGACAACACAAAATGAACGTCCGGATTTATTTTTTTTTCTCGTCATCTATTACTAAATTTGTATTACATATATAGAGGTAAATTTGTTTAATTTTGAAGATTTTGAGATTAAGCTCGATACAGACACGATCGGCAGAAACTTTATTTATTGTGAAGAAGTTGAGTCCACTAACTCTGTTTTGCTCGATAGCAAATTTGATATAAATACTGACGGAACTGTTCTTTTAGCCGAAAAACAAATTGCAGGCAAGGGCAGGAAGGACAGGAAGTGGTATAGCGCAAAGGATCAGAACCTTACTTTTTCGATTCTGTTAAAAAGAAGGCTGGACGAAAAAAAGTTAAACCTTATCAATTTTGCAACCGCGCTTGCAGTGGCAAATACACTGGAAAACCTTTTCCAGCTGAGGGTTAATCTCAAGTGGCCTAATGACGTTCTGGTGGGACACAGCAAAATTGCAGGCATCCTTCTGGAATCAAGTATTAAAGGAAATAAAGTCAACAAACTCGTAATCGGAATTGGGCTGAATGTCAACCAGCCCGCCTTTCAGGGAACTTTTGCAATTATCCCAACCTCAATACGCATGGAGCTTAACCAGGAAGTAGAGAGGGAAAGAGTACTCAGCGATCTGTTGAATAATTTTGAAGAGCTCCTTGACAGGGTTGACCGGGCACCCGGTAGTATTCTGGAAGACTGGAAGTCACGCTGCAGAATGCTGGGGGAAAAAGTTCTCATACAGGACGAGAATATGTCCAAGTCGGGTATTTTTGAAGACGTGGATGATCAGGGATTTCTGATTCTTAGAATAGACAGAGATACAGTAGAAAAGATTCATTTTGGGGATGTGAGCCTGCGTTGATGCTTCTGGCGTGCGATATAGGGAATACCCGACAAAAATTCGCTCTTTTTGAAGGGACTTCATTGGTGGAACTGAGGACATTTTCAGGGGATACTTTTGAACTGGAATGGTTAAAAAAGTATCCCGTAAAGAATGTAGCAATTTCATCTGTGGTTCCCTCTGTCACAGGAAAGCTTACGGGAATGTTCCTGGAGGAGCTAAACGTAAAACCCTTTGTGATCACACATGAATCGCTTTTTAATCTTAAAATAGATTACGCTACTCCCCACTCGCTTGGGATTGACAGAATTTGTTCGGCTGAGGGTGCATTCTCACTGTTCAGCCGCGAACCTTCTTTTAAGAACTATGATAAAAACACCTTCCTGATCACGGTTGACCTGGGAACCGCCTCAACAATTAACATTGTTAAGTATAATGGGATATTTGATGGAGGACTGATATTTCCGGGGATTTCCACCATGGCCGGCTCCCTTTCAAAAAATACGGCTCAGCTTCCCGAAATAGACCTGTTAAATGATTATAAAAACTTTATAGGTAAAGATACCCGCTCATCAATTGCCAGCGGTATTATTAATTCCACACTGAGCCTGATTGAAAAGACCTGTTGTTACCTTTTGGAACAGCACAAGCCGGGATTTCTCAGAGTTTATCTTACCGGCGGAAATGCCAGGATAGTACATGAAATGCTCAGCCTGGAACACCAGCTGGCAGAAGATCTGGTTTTACAGGGCGTTAAGGCTGTCTTTGAAAGGAACATGATTGAATAGCCGAAAAATATATTTTGACAATGCCGCAACAACTCCGCTTCATCCGAAGGTTTTTGAGAAGATGCTGCCATTCCTCAAGGAACATTACGGCAACCCTTCATCAATCCATGAATTCGGAAGGAAAGTTCGTGTTGCAGTTGAAGAAGCAAGGGAAATAGTCGCCGGTTTTATTAATGCCTCAGCCTCGGAAATTTATTTTGTAAGCGGAGGCACCGAAGCAAATAATTTTCCGGTCTTTGGAATCGCTAGAAGCGAACATAATGAATCCGGGCGCAACCATATAGTTTCAACTGGCACTGAGCATCACAGTATACTTGACTCATTAAAAGAATTAACCAGGCAGGGCTTTAGTGCTACCGTGTCGGAAGTAAATAGCGACGGTTCTGTTGACCAGGAGCGGATTGTAAAAGCCATGAATAATAAAACCTCCCTGGTATCTGTAATACATGTTAATAATGAAACCGGGACTATAAATGACATTAAGTCGCTTTCTGAAACAGCCCACCTGAACAATTCTTATTTCCATAGCGATACAGTCCAGTCCTTTGGAAAGCTCCCGCTTGACTCAAAATATCTGGGCGTAGATTCCCTTTCATTTTCTTCCCACAAGATCAATGGTCCCAAAGGAGCAGGTGCCGTTTACGTAAAAAGCGGAACTCCGCTTTCACCATTGATATTCGGAGGGTCACAGGAAAGAAACAGACGCGGGGGTACCGAAAACCCGGCAGCTATCATTGGTTTTGCTGAAGCCGTGAGAATAGCCTCAAGCGAGATGCAGCTAAACTATACGCTGATTGACAGTCTGCGGAAATCTTTCATTGAAGGAATAAGGTCCATCGATACGGAGGGCATCGTGATAAATGGCGGCAACAACGTACTGCCGCACGTTCTGAGCCTTACCTTCACCCATCAGTATTACAACACCGATGCCGAGGCAATGCTTATTTACCTGGATATAAACGGAGTGGCAGCTTCCAATGGTGCAGCCTGTACCTCGGGTACGCTGAAACCATCGCACGTTATTCTTAGTATGGGTAGAGATTTAAGTGACGCAAAAGGAACTCTCAGGTTTTCTTTTGGTTCACAAAATACGCTGGAAGAAGTGGAATACGTTATAGCGGTTCTGGATAAAATGGCACGGAAGTTCCGTTTATAGATGGAGTATGAGTCCTCCGGAATTGCCGGAAGACCCATACTTTAAATAATTTTCACCTTGTCCTGCAGTTACCTGTTGAAATAAAGATTTTCATAATATTTCTGGTATTCACCCGAAATTATTCTGCCCCACCATTTTTCATTATCTTTGTACCACTGAATTGTTTGACAAATAGCCTCTTCAAAATTAAAAGCAGGCTTCCATCCTAATTCTGTTCTGATTTTTGTTGAGTCTATGGCGTACCTTCTGTCATGCCCGGGCCTGTCCTTTATATATTCAATCAGGTCCTCAGATGCGGAGAGGTTCTTCAGAATAAGTTTAATAATGTCTATATTCGTCATCTCCTGGCTTGCACCAATATTGTACACCTCCCCGGTTCTTCCTTTTTCAAATACCAGGTCAATGGCCTTATTATGGTCAATAACATATATCCAGTCTCTTACATTCAATCCGTCACCATAAACCGGAAGTTTTTTCTTATTCATGCAGTTAATTATCATCAATGGAATAAGCTTTTCAGGGAACTGATATGGTCCGTAATTGTTAGAGCACCTGGTTATTACGACCGGCAGGCCATAGGTATGGTGGAAAGACATGGCCATCATATCTGCAGAGGCCTTGCTCGAGGAATATGGACTATTGGGAGAAAGCGGAGTGCTTTCTGTAAACAGCCCAGTGGACCCCAGACTACCATATACCTCATCGGTTGAAACCTGCAGGAATTTTTCAACGCCATATCGGCGCGAAGCCTCAAGCAGAACATTAGTACCGATAACATTGGTTCTGAAGAAAACCTCTGATCCAAGAATACTCCGGTCAACGTGAGATTCTGCGGCAAAATTTATAACGTGTCTGACCGAATATTTCTGAAATAAGTAATCTATCAGTTCGGCATTGGCAATATCACCCTTTACAAACTGATAATTAGGGTTGTTCTCAGACTCCTTCAGGTTTTCAAGATTCCCGGCGTAGGTTAGCTTGTCCAGGTTAATAAGCCTATAGTCGTTTCTTTCCTTTAGTATATGATTGATAAAATTGCTGCCGATAAAGCCGGCCCCTCCGGTTACCAAAATTGTCTTCATCTGATAGATCCTTAATAATTAAAAAATCCTATGAAAATTCCTGCCTGAATAAAGTATGAATTACTGCTGACATTTGATGGAACGTTTATAACATCCTGTCCATTATCAATCTTCCAGTTGTTGCTGAGAGCAATATTATATCCTCCTCCGATCCTGAAGGCCAGGAACCTGTAAAATGGGATATCTACGTTCAGAGTTGGCGAAATAAGAAAATAATCGTTATATATTTTTCGGTTTACTGTGGTAATATTTGCACGGGGAGGATCGGTGCTCCATATATCACCCCAGGTTTCAGCCCCCATGTTTTCATAATATTCAATCGAGTTGCTTCCACCACCAATTATTGTCCCAATTGAAACAGCAACCGAGCGGATAAAAGGAAGTGTATATTCAATTGTAACACCTCCCATGGCAACCGAATACTTTGCTTCTCTTCTTAAGCCACCAAATGCTGTGCTGTTGCTTACCGAGCCTCCCAGGCCCATACCGCCAATTCTTATATTCTTTATTATCGCTATGGATATGTATCCCGTTCCCCCAGTGGCAAAAAAACCGGAACTGGAAAACTTTGGCAATCCAAAAGATTCAATATTCTCATTTATTCCACTGTAATCAGGAACAATCCAGCCGGGAGTAAAACCTCCACCAGCAGCAAATTTGGCGTCCCAGGCAGTTTCCTCCTGACCCAACAATGGCACAGATAAAAGTAGCAATGCAGATAAAACTAATACTTTATTCATTCTTTTGCCTAAAATTGTTGTAAAATTAAGAAAGAGCACTATTAAAACAAAATAATAAAAAAAATACGGCATTTAAAATTTCTTGGTTTTTTACCCCCTTGTGACTCACACCACACTTATCATTAGTTTTTAAACAGTACAAGGAATTGTTCCGAAACAGGACATGGGAATGTTTTGTTTTTCCCTTAACATTTATTATTATATACCAAATATTGAGCACCCTTTTATCAGTAGACTATAGTAATTTTTTAGGCTTTATAACCAAATGACCGGCAGCCATGAAAAAATGCATACTGATATTACTGTTATTGCTTAGTGCTGTCTTTGCCCAGGAAGACAGTATTAAAGTATCTACGCAGAATCCATCCCCAATGGTCGAAACAACGCGCACTCATGCCAGGATTGACAAAAATACTTTTAGCGGAATTAGCTTTAAAATAACCGGTATCTTTCCAGGACCTGTTGAAGTATACGTGCCTGAAAAATACCTGCAAAACCGTAAATTTGATCTTCTTATACACTTTCACGGGAGTTCAATCCCAGCAAAATATGCAGCCCTGAAATCCCCCAGGAGCCTTATCGCGGCTTCACTGAACCTGGGTTCCGGCTCTGGTATATATTATAAGGTGCTGGGAGACCCTCTTTTATTAAATACTCTTCTCGATTCAATAAATAGCCTGACATCCATAAGGCTGAACCATAAAATCAGCATAAACAATATTATTTTAAGCGGATTCAGCGCCGGGTACGGTGCTATTAAAAGGATTCTAAGCTCTGAAAATTACTACAGGAAAATCTATGCGGTAATTCTTCTGGACGGAATTCATGCCAGCTACATACCTGAAAACAAAGTACTGGCAGATGGGGGTAAAATTGATTCAACTGCGCTGGAAGTCTTTCTTAAGCTGGCACAGGAGACCAGGGGAAAAAATTCTCCCAGAAAATTTATAATTACACATTCGGAAATATTTCCCGGAACATTTGCAAGTACCACAGAGGCAACAGATTATCTTATCAGAAGTAACGGTCTGAAAAGAAAACCTGTGCTTAAATGGGGACCTTTAGGTATGCAGCAGTTAAGTGAGGTTAAAGTAAATGGCCTTACAATAATGGGCTTTGCGGGGAATACTGGTCCCGATCATATAGACCACTTCCAGGCCCTCTTCCATTTTTTAAACATGATCTATTTATCATCAGAAAACAGTTTTATCAATAAGTGAGAAAACCGGCCAACTTCAGTTATTCTCAATTAATCACATTATGCTTAATTAACAGGAGGCTTAAGAATGAAACGAATTCTATTTCTTTTTATAATTATCGTGATTGGCTCCCAAAAATTGGATGCTCAGGTTTCAACTGCCCAGATTAGCGGACATGTATATGATGAAAACAAGACCCCCCTTCCCTCGGTAACAATTATACTCCGGAATCCGGCAACAAACCGAACGATGGGAACAACAACTAATGAAAGGGGACTCTATAATATAGCTAATATTCAGCCTGGCAGTCACGAAATTACAGCACAATTTATTGGATACCACAAGAATACTGTTAATATTCAGTTGACTGTAGGACAAAATGCTGTCCTGGATTTTAACTTAATCCCTTCATCTGTACAGCTCTCTACGGTGGATATTGTTTCCAATGCATCAAAATTTGAACTGACTAAATCCGATATTTCAACAACAGTCAGGGCCGAGCAGATTATGCAGCTCCCGGCCGAATCACGTAACGTTCTAAACCTTGCAGCACTTTCTCCGGGCGTTAAATCATATGCGCCGGTAGGCGGTCAGGCATTACCGGCCTCAGGTGCCGTATCTTCTTACAATTTCCTGAATTTATACGTAAATGGTGTCGAGTGGAAAAGCCTGTACAACGGAAATATTGTTGGTCTTGGCCAAACGGGCTCCCCTCTGCCACAAGACGCAATTCAGGAATTCAAGGTAGTACTTAACGCCTACGACGCAGAATATACGAGGGGTGGCTCCTATATTATCTCTGCTATTACAAAACGCGGCACAAACGACTTTAAACTGACGACTTTCGGGTCACTTCAAAATAAAAGTATGCTTGCACGCGGCCCGTTCCAGACAACGGTTCCTGACTATAACCGTGAACAGGGTAGCATCTCACTCTCCGGTCCAATTGTACGTGATCAAACTTTTTTTGCAGCCACATATGAAATTCAGAATATTAATAACTTCCTCGACGTGGTTCCGGGGCAACCGAAGTTTAACCCCGGTCTCTGGTCGGGTTATGCCGGTACGTTCAAATCTCCAAGGGTGAATCATATTGCATCCTTTGCACTCACACACTACCTGGATGACAAAAACCTGCTGGATCTGAACTGGAATTCGCGTTATACCGACACTAAGTTTTATTTCGGCGGAAACGTGGCTTATCAGGCCGGTTTACACGGCACATACAAGGTAAACGACATCTCTCTGCGGCATACTCTGATGTTCAATCCAAGTACAATGAATGAACTTACAATTCAGTACCTGGCATGGCGTCATGACGAACCTACAATGACAACGGGACCAGCTTATATCTACCCAAGCATTCAGCTTGGAAGAGGTGATTTCCCTATTCAGCTAAGTGAGGATCATTATGGCCTGATTGACAGGTTTACCTATATGGTTGGAGATCACGTACTAAAGGCAGGTTTAGAGGCAAAGAATATTCATGCCAAACCCTGGTTCCCATACTATAAGGATGGACAGTTTAACTTCGCAACCGATACCAGCAGACTCCCTTACCAGGCCCTGGTGGGCATCGGGTTTAATGACCCCAATTCCACTGAAGATGCCAGGGGAAAAACTAGCGGCTGGGCACTGGGGGCTTTTATTCAGGACAGCTGGAAATTCAGCGGACGCCTCACCTTAAACTATGGTATCCGCTGGGATGGTGAAGTCAATATGCTGAATAATGACTATACTGTTCCCTGGGTAAATGTTCCGGAAATTGTAAACAATGTTCCCGCAAACTATCTCAACAGGGGGGACCGGAAGAATTCCCTGGCAAATATAAGTCCCCGCTTTAGTTTTAACTATGACCTGTTTGACAATAACCTGACCTTCCTGCGCGGTGGTGCGGGCTTATTCTATGACAGGACAGTCGGGTATCTCGGCTACTTTGAATGGCTTTATGCAAACTGGCGCATCTATACAATACAGAATCCGGGAACTACCGATGTAAATGCCATCAAACAGAATATTTTAAACGGCGCCGGCACCTTCAAGCCCGATCTGTACCTCGTTGATAAAGACATTGATATCCCCAGAATCTTTAACTGGTCAGTCGGCTTCAGCCATCAGCTGAATGATAATTTTGCCATTTCAGCTGACTACGTGTGGAAACACTATGACCATATCTATAAGTCCTATAATGCCAACTATTATCAGCCCAGTACTAAAAAAAGAGTGATCAGTGACCAGTTTGGCAATATGGATCTGTATTCCAGCATGGGCAAGGCCGAATACTATGGAATTTTATCTACCTTTACCTACCGCAAGGAACAGGTATTTGCACAGCTTGCATACACACTCTCATGGACGTACTCTGAGAATGACGCCAATAGTTACATACTTAAGGGGTTATATTATATGCAGAGAAGCAACCTGGATGAACGTCATCGTTTTGTACTCAACTTCTCTTACGATTTCCCATGGGAATTCCAGATATCCGGTATATTCACCCTTGCCAGCCCTACTCCGTTTACAAGGACTATCGGGCAGGATGTTAATAACGATAACAGCTTCACAGATGACTGGCTGAACGGACAGCGCTGGGATATTCCCGATCCGGCAAAAATCAGAAACTGGTATAAGATGCTGGATATGAGAATTTCAAAGTACTTTTCAATTGTAAATATCAGGATTGGACTGATGCTTGAAGCATATAACATTGGCAACTGGTTTAATGCTTCGGGAAGATTCGGCAGAATGATGGATGCCAGTGGAAATCCATTTAGCAATTATGGAGATCCCACCAGCACTTATATGCCCAGATCTATGCAGGTAGGCTTGAGAATTTACTATTAATACTTTACAGATTTCCGAAAAGATAACACGATAACTTCAGCCTGCTGAAATTTTAGTACGACTTAAAATTAACAGGCAGCATAGGATATCTTAAATACAGGATCCGTAATAATGGCGATATCCTATGCTCTCTGATTTAACATGATCTACTTATACAATAAATATTTCTGTCTTATCCTGCCGAACTCTGCCAGTTCACTTTTCCAGGAGCTTATTATTTCTTCGGGACTCTTTCCTGCATCAATCATCTCCCTGAGTTTTGGAGATGCAGCAAGTCTGTCAATGGATTTTACTTTCCACTGCAGACTGTCGGGATTCACCTGTTTAAATGCCCATAGTAAATATACGCCGGCCTTAACAGGTTCATAAGTTTTCCTGTCTTTTATATCAATGAAAACTCCCTTACATACCGTATTATTGAATTTGGGTGGACGGGCATTGTTAGGAGTCACTTTGGGAGTAAATTCAACGGCCTTAAAATCAGCTCCCTTAATATTCTTCCCTTTCAGCAATCCTGCCACCTTACCGGCGTCTGCCCAGGGGGTTCCAATGTACTGGAATGGCCTGTCGGTACCTCTTCCCTCAGAGATATTGACCCCTTCAAAAAAACAAGTTCCCGGATATACTATTGCGGTTTCCAGATAAGGCAGGTTAGGTGACGTTTTTACCCATTTTAATCCTGTCTGATCATACCACATGCTTCTTTTCCAGCCGTTCATTTTAACAACAGTCAGTTTTACTTTTTTCCCGCCTTGCAGCATCTTCTCACCATTATATAACTGTGCCAGCTCACCAACTGTCATTCCATGTTCGACGGGTATTTTACCAAATGCTACAAATGATTTGAGAGAATCAACCGTTACGAACCCATCGTAGTGTAATCCTGTAATTGGATTTGGACGATCCAGTACTATTATCGGAATATTATTCTCTGCAGCTGCTTCCATTACGTGTCCCAGCGTGGAGATATAAGTATAAAACCTGGCACCAACATCCTGGATATCATATACCAGCACATCAACATCTTTCAACATTTCTTTTGACGGCTTATAGGTTTTCCCGTATAAAGAATAAGCAGGCACGCCGGTCTTTCTATCAACTGCATCGGCTACTGCACCTGTCGTATCACCTCTAACACCATGTTCGGGTCCGAATAATGCTGTAAGTTTTACATCTTTGTTCTCGTGCAAGGCATCTGCAAGATGCCTTCCGTCTGAAAGGATGGCTGTATGGTTTGTAACCAGACCAACTTTCTTTCCCTTGATAAGGTTAAAATATTTGGTAAACAGCAGGTCGGCCCCTACAGTTACCTTGGCATTTTGTGCATTCAGACTAACTGTTATAATCAGCAGAAACAGAAACACTGTAAGTTTTTTCATTAATAATCCTCTTAAATTTAACTTATTGTTGTTTTTCTTTTTTCTTCATCAGGAGCAGGCAGTTGCCCACAGGTCTTTCACCATTCGTATCGGAAGGATGATTTACAATCTTATCACCAATAACCAGCGTTGTTGATCCTCCTCCATCCAGATTCAGTCCCTGAATCACGCTTTCGGAGATCATAAGGTCAGCAAAATCCTTCAGAGAAATTCCGCTGCTTGATTCCTGACGTCCGTCAACTGTTATGAAATATATTATAGTACTGTCACTTGAAAAACCTATCCCCGTTCTGGGATGTTTTACTTTTGAAAATTTTGGGAAGGTCCCCTCTATTGAATCGGCACTGTCCGCAATGTTAACTCCGTCCCGGACTATCCTTGGCCATCCTCCGGTCAGGGTTCGCATCCCAGGGTAATTCGGATCCAGCTTAACGACGATTTTTATTGTATCTCCGTCTTTGATATTCCTGATCATCACATCAGCATAGTTGTTGTTGCCGGAGAGTATGGGTCTGCCCTGCCTTAGTAAATTATTCGAACTCTTTAGTATGCCTCCATTCGTGACACAATAGAACGTATCGGCTACCGTTCTTATGGGTACAAGCTCAGTTTCAGCAATTTTCCAGTTATTTTTGCCGGCTGGTGTATGGCGGCCCTGGTAGGTATTGTATAAAACCATTGAATTGCTGTCAGGTTCCGAGTTTATCCTCCCCAGATTTTCAACTACGCCGCGCGGAAAAATAACATTTCCTACGAACCTGAACCGTTCAATATAAGGCTTATTCTGGTAGGTAATGCCAAACTGGGAGTGAATATTGTCAAAAACGTCAAATGGAGAATCGGTCATGGTTGTAGCCCTGACAAACATTCCCTCTGAGACCATGTTATTTTCGACCTCACCGGTCTTCATGTTAAAAAAATCAGCATTGATAGCACATATGACCTCACCAAGTGAATCCACGGATCTGGAGGCCATTTCGCTTACTTTTTCCCTTCCTAAAAGACTGTTCCGGGCCTTTACCGCCTTGACATAATAATTCCCCTTTGACATATCGGCTCTTACTATATTAATCATCAGAGTATCACGGGAATTAAAAATTTGTTTATGCAGTATACCTGGGGCTAATTCTTCAACGAAAATTGAATCCCTGGATTGTGCTCTTAGCGTTGAGACAGGCAGTATAAGTATGGATAATAAGATGAAGATGCAGCTTAAAAACCAGCCCGTAATTTTCATAATGTCCCTTTAATCAGAAGTAAAAGTTATTTTGCGGCGACCATAATGAAGGAAATATTTTCCCTGGTTGTAGTATAATTACGAATAAAATCGTAAAAATACAATTCATTGGGGCATTTTCGGGGGAAATAATGCTGCAGTTACTACCGGGCGGAAGGCTGATCCCGGCATTTAGACCAAAATTAAAACTGAATATTAAATCCTGTAACCGGGTTCAGTACCTGTCTGAACTCTTCACCCTCATAAATAACCTGTTCAAGGAACAGGCCCGAAGGCGGAGCCGTATATTTTGCAGGTTCTTCGGATTTGTTCTGCAGATATCTCAGAATATCCTTTTCCGATAAATTTCCCCTGCCTACTTCCACAAGTACCCCGACCATCCTCCTTACCATCTTCCAAAGGAAGTGGGAACCCTGAATGCGGATCAGGATCAGATCACCATGTTCTTTCAGTTGTATACTTTCCAGTAGCACTTTTGTGGACTTCTCAAGTTTATCATCGTCAGAAAATGACTGGTAATCTTTCATTCCAACGAATAATCGTGAAGCCTTCTGCATATTGCTGAATTGCAGTTTGTCTTTAATCCACCACACATAAGGCTTTCCAAAGGCAGTCCGCCTCTTTGAAATCTGGTATATATAACTTCTGCTTACTGCATCATGCCTTGCATGAAATTTATGATGAATTTTTTCTACTTCAATGATATTGATATCATACGGAAGTTTATCGTTAAACTTCATTCTTATTATCTCAGGGGCCAGCATGGTTTTAACTTCAAGGTGGGCAACCTGGCAAATGGCATGGACCCCGCTGTCAGTACGGCCTGAGCCCTGGATATCGGCATTTTCTCCCTTAAAGATCTGTTCGGCTACTGTAAGAAGTGTTCCCTGAATTGTCTTACTCTGTTTCTGCATCTGCCAGCCGCTGTAACGGGTACCATCATACTCGAGGTATATTTTAAATCGCGCCATATTTTAATAAAGAGATTTGTTATGAGGATAGAACAGGTTATTTAATGTTTTGGTTCTCTACTCTTCTGCCACCCATGAATTTTTTTGCATAATATTCGGTGTCAAGAGAAGAAACCATTACTCCCTGTTTGCTAGAGGAATGGGCAAATAATCTGTCTCCGATGTAGATGCCGACATGCCCGGGTTTTACCCTGCGGCGTGTATTAAAGAAAATCAGATCTCCGAACTTTAATTCGGACATATCATTTATTTCGTCTCCGAGCTGAAACTGTTCACGTGCCGTCCTGGGTAATTCAACTGAGAAACTGTTGCCGAAAACCGCCTTGGTAAATGCCGAACAATCGATCCCCTTATTAGTATTACCCCCAAATTTATATGGGGTATCCAGGTACTTGATAATCTCCATGATTATCTTTTCCTTGTGGTTTACAGAATCCGAGGGTTCAGAATCCTTGTTATTGGTTACATATTTCTCAACAAGTTGAGATACATTAACCATTTCCTTTTCTGTTGGCAGGTCCTCACCGTCCTCCTCATCATTAAGCAGGTCGTCAGGAGCGTAATCTGAAGTATCTTTTACAACAGTTTCTTTCTTCGGCGAGTATCTGGATTTTTTTGAAGAACTTTTTTTCTTGCTGTTTTTGCTGCTGCGTTTTTTTGATACCTGAACAGAGGTTTTACTCTTTTTCTTGGAATGGGATTTATATCTTTGAGCATAAGAAGATGGGGAACAACCGATTAGAAAACCGATCATCAGCCCCATCAACAATATTTTAAATATTTTTTCTGAAATCATTTGCCAAAAGTAAGAAATTTACCCTAAATATGCACGCAAATTTTTACTTCTGGAAGCATGCCGTAATCTCCTGATTGCTTTCTCTTTGATCTGCCTTACTCTCTCGCGTGTCAGGTTAAACTTCTCTCCTATTTCTTCTAAAGTTAATGAATGTTCTTTATTAAGTCCGAAATACAGTTTAATTACCTCTGCTTCCCTGTCGGTCAGAGTAGAAAGGGCCCTTTCAATTTCATTTTTCAGAGATTCGGACATCAGGTTAAAATCGGGAGAAGGCTGCGTTTCATTTTGGATCACGTCCAGAAGCCTGTTTTCTTCACCCTGGGCAAAGGGAGCATCCATGGAAACGTGACGTCCTGAAATCTTAAGCGTATCGGACACCTCGCTTATATCCATATCAAGTTCCTGGGCCAGTTCTGTAGCACTAGGCTCTCTTTCGAACTCCTGTTCCAGGTTGCTGTATGCTTTTCCTATCTTATTTAAGGCACCAACACGGTTCAGCGGCAGTCTTACTATCCTGGACTGTTCAGCCAGGGCCTGCAGTATTGACTGGCGGATCCACCACACTGCGTAGGAGATAAACTTAAATCCCCTTGTTTCATCGAATCGCTTGGCGGCTTTAATCAATCCGAGGTTTCCCTCGTTGATCAGGTCGCCTAATGAGAGTCCCTGGTTCTGATACTGCTTGGCTACGCTAACGACAAACCTAAGGTTCGCCTTTACCAGCCTTTCCAGTGCAATCGGGTCATCTCTTTTAATACATACGGCAAGATCAATCTCTTCATCGGGAGTTAATAAGTCTACTTTTCCAATTTCCTGCAAATATTTATCGAGAGACTGGCTCTCACGATTAGTATATTGCTTTGTAATCTTCAATTTTAACTCTCCTTCTGATGTTCTAAATTTATATAGTCCACTATTCCTACAATTGAGGCATCTACAGGAGCCATTTCCACATCCATGGGAATAACTGCCTCACTGGCAGTTATATAGTAAATAATCTCCCCGGGTCCTGCCCCAATAGTATCAACAGCGATAATTGGCTCACCAGTCTTTTCCAATTCCCCATTCAGGGGCTGAACGAACTGCATTTTATAACTGACCAGCGTACTATATTTTTTAGTAGCCCATATTGTCCCGATTACTCTTCCTAAAAGCATTTAGGCGTTCTCATTTTCATTCACGGGCGCTTTGACTGAAATATCGAGTTTATCAACTATAGCCATAATTACAGCATCGATGGGCTTATTTTTTGTAAAGGTAGTCTGCCTGGCGGAACTGCCTGTAGCAGCCAACACAATTTCACCGACACCGGCTCCAACACTATCCACTGCTATTATGAAGCTGCTCTTTTCACTGTAATCCAGATTCAATTCACGCACGATCAGGAATTTTGCACCTACAAGGTTCTCATCCTTTCTGGTTGACCAAACCGTACCAATTACTCTGCCTAAGATCAAATTAACCTCTTATTTCATGTGGATTATTTATTTCAGTTTTATGTCTATTGCCTTTTTAGGATATTTTCAGTTTTTTCAGAACATCAGAAACAATTATTCATACATACATAATCGAACGAATGCAGGAATAATTTTAATGATAAGAATTAGAACAAATCTATAATACTTACTTACATTTTTCAACTTTGTTTTTAAATATATTTCCTTTTTTTTTACCCCTGCCCGTTTTTAGGCAGTTTTAAGCGTTTTCTTCGAGAAAACTCTTCCCTTTTAAGGAATTAGGCACCCTGAAAAAGTCAGCTACCGTCTGGGCAACGTCGGAAAATGTTGACCTGGTGCCTAAATTTTTACCCCGCCTGCCTTTCCTGAAATAGAGCAACGGAACGAATTCCCTGGTATGGTCGGTACTGGTGCCGGTAGGATCATTGCCATGATCAGAGGTAATTACCAGTGCGTCAGACGGGTCCAGCACGGCCAGAATATCAGGAAGGCTGACATCAAATTCTTTCAATGCATTATGGAAGCCAAATGGGTCATTCCGGTGCCCATAATAAACATCAAAATCTACCAGGTTAGCAAAGATAAAGCTGCTTTGTGACTTTTTCGCATACTCTATAATTTTACTTACCCCTTCGGTATTGGATTTAGTCTTATCCTTGACTTTAATACCCCGGTAGTTGAAAAGGTCGTTAATCTTGCCTACTGCTATTGTATCAATTTTATTATTATTCAGGACGTCCAGAATTGTATCCGACTCAGGATCCAGGGAAAAATCCTTTCGGTTGGTCGTTCTTGTGTATAAACCGCTCGTGCCAACAAAGGGTCTGGCTATTACCCTGCCAACAGAATCTTTTCCTGTCAACAGCTTATCACGTGCAATTTTACAAATTTCATATAGCTGGTCCAGGGGAATGACCTCTTCGTGAGCTGCAATCTGGAATACTGAATCTGCGGATGTATATACAATTGGGAACCCTGTCCGTACGTGCTCGTCACCCAGCTCCTTAATTATCTCTGTACCGGAGGCAGCCTTGTTGCCCAGAATTCCTTTCAGACCGGTAAGAGCCAGGAATTTGCGGATCATGTCCTCAGGGAATCCATCGGGATAATATGGAAAATCAAACTGGACCTTTATTCCAGCGATTTCCCAGTGTCCGGTTGTAGAATCCTTTCCCGGTGAAACTTCGTTCATTTTGCCGTAGGAGGCCAGAGGGTTTTCAACTTTGGCCATACCAGGTACAGCCGTTATATTACCCATACCAAAGGCCGTCAGGTTTGGAAGCTGCAGTCCGCCTACTACCCTGCCCATATTCGCCAGGGTGTTGCTTCCTGTATCATTATACCTGGATGCATCAGGCAGTTCACCCACCCCGACACCATCCAGGACTATCAGAATAAAATTATTCATATAGGATTAATTAATATTTCTAACCGTATTGCCGCCTTTTTCAAGGGCTTTTTTCAATGCCAGGTCAGCATTTGCAAGCACCTCTTCAGCACTTGTTTTGTTAACCGTGGATGCTACACCGATTGAGACTGTAAATGTGGTCTGTTTGGAAACCACCGCAATTGGCTTGCGGGCAATTTTAACTCTCAGTTTTTCTGCCCACAGAAATACGTCTTTAGTAGGAGTATTGAAAAAATATACTCCGAAGGTTCTCTCGTTTATTCTGCCAAGCAGATTTGTAGCATTAATTTCTTCAGATATAGTTTGAGCAACGGATTTAAGTACTTTGGGGAAAGGGTTACCCTCAAATAACGATTCCTGTTCCAAAAAGTCATCAATATAAACCAGGACTATGGCTCCCGGAATATTAAGGACACTGGACTTCTGCAAGTCGGCATTCAGGCGTTCGGTAAAGGTTTCTTTATTGAGTGTTTTAGTTTCAATGTCAACCGAAAGGAGTTTTTTAAGGACAGATTGTGCGGAAAATGAATAAACAATAAAAGCCAGCATTTTTGCCGTGTTTTTCATAAAATGGACGTCTGCATTCGTATAGGCATTCTTTTTCAGGCTCTCAAAGCACAGAACCCCGTAATTCTGGTTATCATACACGAGCGGAATAGCCAGAAAAGAACCGTCGAAACTAACATCCTCAGATTTGGAGAAACGGACAAAACTGGAAGAGGATGTATCATCAATCTTTACGGGCATTCCGTTTACGATGCACTTTCCAACCAGTGTTCCATTTAATTCAACTTCAAGATTCTCTCCGATGTATTTCAGAGATGTATTGTTTACAATTTTTGTAGACTTGAACTTCTGTTCCATGGGTCTGAAATATACAAAGGTAAATGCATCCCACTGCAGAAGGTTCTTAAGTGAACTCTCAAGTGTTTTATACAGCTCTTCCTCATTATTAAAGAACCTGTCGCCGCTTAAGAGTCCTAGCAATCCGTCAAGTTTCTTTTCAGCCAGAGAGTCGCTGTATTTTTCGTCAAACAGGGCAATTACAATAGAGATTACGCGTACAAATCGGCCCAGCGAGTAAATAGTTTCAATTCCGAAGGCATCTGCCGCCTTGGAGTCCAGAGCCAGAATGCCGGCCAGACTTTTACCATAATAAAGAGGCACTCCAACAAAGCTCTTAATACCTTGTGGAGAGGAGTAGTACCTGATCACGTCCGATTCAGCATTTGGTGTGATTTCGGTAAGGAGTTCGGGTTCTTCCTTCTGCACGATCTTACTCAGTATATCATCCTCGAGGTCAAATTTCCTTTGTGTAATTTCGCCGCAGCTGGAAACAAATTTTTCTAAAGTAAGCTTTTCTTTCTTCTTGTTATACCAGAAAAATACTGCTGTATGAGCCATATAGGCTTCCTTGATTATAGTCAGTATCTTTTCAAGCAGGAATGAAAACTGTTCATCATGACCGAGATTTACAGGGAAGGCCTCGTTTGCGATTTTAACGAAATTTTCCTTCAGGTCGTGAGGCCTGAATATATTTTTTTTGCCCGCATGAAGCTCAGGCACGTAGTTTTCGGCTGTAATAACCTCCAGGTTCTTGCTTCCTGAAAGTATTGTAATGGATTCCCCCTCGTCAGGAGAATATGTCGGGTTATCAGTGGTAAGGTTAGGTGGAACGTATGCTTCTTCTGTTCTGACAGAATCGCGTAAAAATATGATAAAACCTACGTAAATAACAATAAGTACAATCGTAATTCCCTTAAACAGCGGATCAGTAATAAAGAATAATAGGGCAGCTAATATAGGTATCACTGAAAATATTAAAATTCGTTTCTTTAACTTATCTAGTGCCATTAAGCTGTGTCTCAAATGAATTTGTTATAACGGACTTAATATAAATTTAGATTTTAAAAATAGCAACAATATTAAACCTATTTTTTAAATAATTGGGTTAATCTTTGCGTAATCTCTTTGTGACCTGTAGTATTTAATGCAGAATAAAACAAAAGATTCTCACCAGAAATCAGGTTAGGAAAAGTATTCATTATATCTTTTTTTGCTCTGGCCATTTCCGACTGTTTCAGCTTATCAGCCTTATTCAGAATAATGATATAAGGAATTGAGTTATTTTCCAGATACTCATTTAGTGTATGATCAAGTGCAGTAGCTTCATGCCTGCTGTCAACCAGATGCAGAGCCAGGGCAATATTCCGGCCGGACGAAAAGTAATCCTGTATAATTTTATTCCAGTAATTTCGTTCCTCCTTACTCACCTTTGCATAACCGAAACCAGGAAGATCCACCAGGTAAAAAGAGTCATCTACCAGGTAATAGTTCAAAGAACGGGTTTTGCCAGGAATAGAACTGGTCTTGGCTATATTCTTCCTGTTAAATAAGGAATTTATAAATGAGGACTTTCCAACGTTAGAGCGCCCGCAAAGTATTATTTCCGGCTTTCCTGAAGCAGGAATTTTAGAAATATTAAAGGCAGCTGCAACAAATTCTATCTTATTTAACATAATAAAAAAGAGTAACCGAAAATCGATTACTCTTTATTTTAGTCTCCAGTTGATATCTTATTTAGATTCTTCGACTACGTTAGCTTCCTGAGCTTCTTCCTTTGCAGCTTTTTTAGCTTCTCTGCGCTCAGCTTTCTTTTCTTTCTGTTCCGAAGCTTTCTGATTTACAACTTCATTATAATCAACTAATTCCAGGATAGCCAGTTCAGCAGCGTCACCAAAACGTCTGCCTAATTTAACCACACGGGTATAACCACCAGGTCTTTCACCAACTTTCGGAACGATTTCAGAGAATAATTCCTGTACAACGGAAGGATCATTGATGAATTTAGCCACATGTCTTCTGGCGTGTAATGAATCCTTTTTAGCCTTGGTAATCAGAGATTCAGCGAATACTCTGGTTTCTTTAGCCTTAGCAACTGTCGTCTTGATTCTTTTATGCTTAAATAAAGCAGTAGACAAAGCTTTTAATGTTGCGTCACGATGACTGGCAGTTCTTCCTAATTTTCTACCTTTATTGTTATGTCTCATTACTTAACCTTTTAATGCATTTAGTTATTGTCATTTTTGTCATTTAGGTACTTATCCACATCCATTCCGAATTCAAGTCCGAAATTATCAACGATTTCGATAAGTTCAGCGAGTGATTTTCTGCCAAAATTCCTGAATTTCAGCATTTCATTTTCATCTCTGCGAACCAGTTCGGCCAGGTTCTTGATGTTTGCGGCTTTCAGACAGTTATGAGAGCGGACGCTTAATTCCAGGTCATCTACGCTAGTAGTTAATATCTTCCTGATCCTTTCTTTTTCAGCATCCTGTTCACTTACAACTTTTTCCTCTTCCTGTTCAACGTCAAAGTTAATGAAGAGTTGAACGTGATCTCTCAAGATCTTGCCTGAGTTAGTCAGGGCATCTTCCGGAGTAATTGATCCGTCAGTAGTGATCTCAAGGGTCAGTTTTTCGTAATCATTTTTCTCTCCGATTCTGACATTTTCAATGTCATACCTGACGTTTTTTATCGGAGTAAAAATTGAGTCAATTGGAATCAGGCCGATTGTCTGATCTGGAATGGAATGTTCACCCGAGGGTACATAACCCTTTCCAGTACCGAAACGGATTTCCATTCCGAATTTTGCATCCTTATTTAAGGTAGCTATGTGCAGATCAGGATTTAAGATCTCGATATCAGAAGAGTTCTTCTGAAGATCTGCTGCAGTAAAATTATATGGACCCTGGAATGAAATCTCTAATTTGTTCGTTTTCTTGTTGAGAATTTTCATCCTGACCTGTTTCAGGTTTAGAACTATCTCAGTAACATCTTCTACAACACCAGGTATGGTAGAGAATTCATGCAATACACCATCAATCTTAATGGCAGTAATTGCGGCTCCTGTCAAGGATGACAATAATACTCTCCTCAACGAATTTCCGAGAGTTACGCCAAAACCTCTTTCCAAAGGCTGAACTGTAAATCTTCCGAAGGTATTGGTATATGTAGATTCATCCAGAACAACAGATTCGGGCATTTTTAAATAAGGAAAACTCATTTATAATCCTCTTAATATTATACTTAAGTACTAAGTTATTACTTAGAATATAATTCAACAATCAGCTGTTCATTGGCATTCAATGGTATTTCAGCTCTTTCAGGAACTTGTAAGAAGGTACCCGTCAAAGCTGCCTTGTCAACAGACAACCATGAATATACGTTATCCTTAGTTCTTTTCAATGAATCATGAATTATATCTAACTTTTTGCTCTTTTCACGTAATTTAACAACATCACCAGGAGAAAGCAACAATGAAGGAATATCCACTATAAGATCGTTAATTACAAAGTGTCTATGCCTTATAAGTTGTCTAGCAGCCTTTCTCGAAGGTGCAAAGCCGAGTCTGTAAACAACATTATCAAACCTTCTTTCGATCAGTTTTACTAAGTTTTCGCCCGTAATACCTTTCTGTTTGTTTGCATCTTCAAAATAGTTATTGAATTGAGTTTCAAGCAAACCATAAATTCTCTTTACCTTTTGCTTTTCCCTCAACTGAACACCATATTCCGAAAATTTGGCTCTTCTTGACAAACCATGCTGTCCCGGAGGATAGTTCTTTTTTTCAACAGTACATTTTTCAGAAAAACATTTAGCTCCCTTTAAGAACAATTTCTGTTTTTCTCTTCTGCACAGCTTGCATGCAGCTCCAATATATCTTGCCATCTAAAGTTTCTCCAATAAAATTAAACTCTTCTTTTCTTGGGTGGTCTACAACCATTGTGAGGGATTGGTGTAATATCTTTAATTGAAATTATTTCTATGCCAGCGGTATTTAAGGCACGTATAGCAGCTTCTCTTCCAGCACCCGGACCCTTTACATAAACATCAATCTTCCTTAATCCTAAATCATAAGCTTCTTTTGCTGCTGCTTCAGCAGAAACCTGAGCTGCAAATGGAGTATTCTTTCTTGAACCCTTAAATCCATTTTTTCCTGCAGAAGACCAAGAGATGGTATTGCCATATATGTCCGTTAAAGTAACAATGACATTGTTGAATGTAGCTTTAATATGGGCAACACCTACTGCATCTACATGTACTCTTTTTTTTGTCTTTTTAACTACTTTAGCCAAGTCTTATTTCTCCTATTTTTCATACTTTATTTCTTAGCTGGGGTTTTCTTCTTTCCTGCTACCGTTCTGCGCTTACCTTTTCTTGTCCTTGAGTTCGTGCGAGTGCGTTGACCTCTAACAGGAAGACCTCTACGGTGTCGGAGACCGCGATAGCAGCCAATATCCATCAGTCTCTTGATGTTCTGCTGAACCTCGCTCCTAAGTGCACCTTCCACCTTATATTCGGTCGTCATAATAGACCTGATTTCAGCAACTTCCTCTTCAGTAAGATCTCCGATCTTTTTTGACGGATCAATTTTAGCTTTTTCTAAAATTGACATAGAAGTATGCTGGCCTACACCATAAATATAAGTTAATCCTATGTAGGCTTTTTTATTCTTTGGTAAATCAATACCTGCAATACGAGCCAAACTCTAGCCTCCTAATTTTCTTTTTTAACCTTGGCGTTGTTTGTGTTTAGGGTTTTTACATATGACCCTAACTGTGCCTTTACGTTTTATAATTTTACAATTATCACATATTTTTTTAACTGATGCCCTAACCTTCATTATAGCTCCGCTATTTATATCTGTATGTAATTCTTCCTTTATTTAAGTCATATGGAGATAGTTCAATAGCGACTTTATCTCCTACTAGAATTTTAATAAAGTGCATCCTCATTTTACCGGAAATGTGTGCCAGAATTTCGTGTCCATTATCCAGTTTAACCCGGAAATGTGCATTTGGCAGTGTTTCGGTAACTACTCCATCAACTTTAATTGGTCCCTGTTTTGACATATTTATTTTAACAAATTGTAAGTATTTCTGGTTTACCGCTATCTATAGCTACTGTATGTTCAAAATGTGCTGAAGGAAGACCATCCGATGTTAAGATCGTCCATCCATCCGAGTCCATCTTAACCCCGTATTTCCCATAATTCACCATTGGTTCAATTGCGATCGTCATTCCCTTCTTCAGCAGCGCACCAGTACCTTTTTTACCAAAATTCGGAATAGATGGATCCTCATGCAGATATTTGCCAACACCATGTCCGCATAAATCTCTTACAATTGAAAAACCTTTTTCTTCGACATATTTCTGAATTGCAAAAGATATATCATGAACCCTGTTATCTGCAACGGCTTCTTCGATTCCAATATACAGAGACCTTTCAGTAACGTCCATTAATTTTTGTTTCTCGGCAGAAATATTTCCTACTGCAACAGAAAGTGCTGCATCTCCGAAATAATTGTTCTTTACAACACCGCAATCAAGAGAAATAATTTCGCCTTCTTTAAGAACCCTGCCTCCCGGAATACCGTGCACCACCTCATCATCAACAGAGGTGCAAATACAACCAGGATACTTTACAGAACCAGCCTGCGAATAGCCCTTAAATGCTGATTTTGCGTTGTTGCTAAGGATATAATCTTCAGCAATTTTATCTAATTCATACGTAGAAATGCCGGGGCTTACATTCTTTTTTAATAATTGTAAAGTCTCGGCAACAATTTTACAACTTTCGCGTATATAATCAATTTCTTTCTTTGTTTTTATATAAATCACTATATATCCGTTATCTTCTGCCTTTGAGCTTTCCGGATTTCATGAAACCGTCATAATGCCTCATCAGTAAATGAGATTCTATTTGCTGAAGTGTATCAAGAGCAACACCAACGATAATCAGCAGACTGGTTCCACCAAAGAAAGATGCAAACTGGCCCGATACCCCGAAACCTGATATGAAAGCAGGCAGTATTGCAACTATGGCCAGGAAAAAGCTTCCAGGCAAAGTTATTTTGGTTAATATATTATCTATAAATTCAGAGGTCTGTTTTCCAGGCCTGATGCCTGGAATAAAACCGCCCTGTTTTTTCATTGTATCAGCCACGTCTTTCGGATTAAATGCAATAGCCGTATAAAAATAGGTAAAGAATATAATCATAATTGCGTAAATAACCGAATATGTAGCCGAACGATATTGAAAATATCCTGCAACACTCTGCATAAATTCATTATTAGGGAAGAACTGCAGAATTGTACTGGGAATAAACATTATCGACTGAGCAAAGATGATAGGCATTACACCCGCAGTATTTACTTTCAGCGGAATATATTGTGTAACACCACCATAAACTTTTCTTCCTACTACCCTCTTGGCATACTGAACCGGAATTCTCCTGGTTCCCTGAGTTACAAGGACAACACCAGCTATTACAAATACCATCAAAGTCAGTATAACCAGTTCAATAATGATATTTCTCTGCTCGGAAGCCAATAACCTGTATTCATCAAGAAGTGCATAAGGGAAACGATCGATGATACCAATAAAGATAATAAGTGAAATACCATTGCCTATACCCTTATCAGTGATCTGCTCACCCATCCACATCATAAAGATTGTACCTGCCGTCAGTAACACTATAGTAGAGATAGTAAAACCTAATCCCTGCACTCCGGGAGGGACAATCGGAATTCCATTATGGTTTAAGCTGATCAGGTGGATTGTAACACCCCATGACTGCAGAGCTGAGATCAGAACTGTTCCATACCTGGTAAGTTGTGTAATCTTCTTTCTGCCGTCTTCACCTTCCTGCTGAAGTTTCTGGAAATAAGGTACTACAGCACCCAGCAGCTGGATGATGATAGAGGCACTAATATAAGGCATGATTCCCAATGCAAATATGGCTGCATTATGGAATGCTCCACCCACGAATAAATCATATAACCCGAATAAATTGTCAGAACTTCTGGTTGACATTGCCTCAGATAAAACTTTAGCGTCAATACCGGGTAAAGTGACGTGTGCTCCGATTCTTACAATTACGAGCAGGGCTAATGTATAAAACAGCCTCTGTCTTAGCTCGTGAATCTTAAAGATGTTTCTAAAGGTTTCTTGTATTTTTGCCATTACTTATTAAGAAGTTTAATAGTTCCACCGGCAGCTTCTACTTTCTGTTTAGCTGATTCACTGCAGGCATATGCCTCGATTGTTAATTTAGTCTTTAACTCGCCTTCACCTAATATCTTATAGGGGGCGTTGACATTTGAAATCATACCAGATTTATATAAAACAGCAGAGTTAACGATACCATCCGTTATCTTCTTGTTATCAACCAATTTCTGGAGATTACCAACGTTAACAGCAATGTATTCAACCTTAAATATATTTGTAAAGCCGCGCTTTGGAATTCTTCTCTGAAGCGGCATCTGACCACCTTCAAACCAGCTTCTTTTCTTTGCACCGGAACGTGAAAGCTGTCCATTCATTCCCTTTGTAGAGGTTCCGCCGTGTCCTGATCCCTCTCCGCGTCCAACTCTTTTAGGATCCTTTCTGGATCCTTTTGCGTACGTAAGATTACTTAAAATATCCATTTATATCCCTTAATCGTTTTCTTCGATTTCTTCAAAAGTAATTAAATGTGACACCTTATTTAACATACCCCTGATCTGAGGTGTATCGTTATGTATCACAGTATAGTTGGGCCTTCCAAGACCAAGAGCTTCAATAGTAAGCTTTTGTTTCTTATTACGGTCTATTATACTTCTTGTCTGGGTAATTTTTAATTTTTTTGCCATCTCAATTCTCATCTTAGGAATTAAATAATTCTTTCACAGTTATTCCTCTCTTAGCAGCCATAGTCTTAGCATCTGTCAGGTTTAACAGACCGTCTAAAGTAGCTTTAACCAAGTTATGAGGATTGCTGGAACCTAGTGACTTTGTTAGGATATCCTGGACACCAGCTGACTCCAGTACGGCGCGCACACCACCACCTGCAATGAGTCCGGTTCCTGGAGAAGCAGGTTTCAGCAACACTTTACCGGCCCCGAATTTACCTAATATTTGGTGTGGTATTGTACCTTTTACTACTGACACCCTGTATACATTCTTTTTAGCATCATCAATTCCCTTAGAAATTGCATCTGTTACTTCATTAGCTTTGCCTAAGCCTACGCCTACATGCCCATTGCCATCACCCACGACAACAATAGCATTAAAGCTGAAACGTCTACCGCCCTTAACAACTTTGGCAACGCGGTTTATATATACAACTTTTTCTTTGAGACCTTCGATTTCGCTAACTTTTAAGTTCTTCAATTTATTCTCCGTTTACTCATTGCTCTATTTAATTTCTGGTTTTTGCTCTGGCTGCCGGGAGAGGATTCGAACCTCTACAGACGCCTCCAAAGGGCGTAGTCCTGCCATTAGACGACCCGGCAACATTCCTTAGTTAAAACTTTAATCCCGCCTCACGTGCACCGTCGGCTAAAGCTTTAATACGCCCATGGTATCTGTAACCATTGCGGTCAAAAACAACTGAATTTATGTTCTTTTCAAGTGCTTTTTTCGCTGCTAGTTTACCAACAATTTTGCTCTTATCTGTTTTACCCTTTGCGTTCTTAAGCTCCTCAGCAATCTCTTTTGAAAGAGTGGAAGCTGAAACCAGGGTATTACCAGTTTGATCATCAATCAATTGAACATAGATCTGAGATAAACTACGCGTTACTGTCATTCTGGGTCTTTCGGCAACACCAGAGATATGTTTCCTGATCTTGATTTTTGAACGATATCTTGAATTTTTAGTTTTTAAACTCATTTTACGGCATCTCCAATTCTACTTACCGGCTGTTTTACCAGCTTTTCTTATAATTACTTCATCAGAATATTTAATACCTTTACCTTTATAAGGTTCTGGTTTTTTGAAGGACCTAATTTTAGCTGCTACCAGTCCGACTAATTCCTTGTCAATTCCGGATATTTTAATCTGAGTCGGAGTAACTACCTCTAATGTAATATCATCAGGAGGCATAAAATAAATAGGATGCGAATAACCCAGGCTTAACAAAAGGTTTTTACCCTTTAATTCTGCTCTGTAACCTACACCTATGATATCCAAAGTTTTTGTGTATCCTTCTTTAACGCCGGTAACCATGTTCTGTATCAGAGATCTAGTTAATCCGTGTAAAGCTCTGTTTTCTTTATCGTCATCCGGTCTTGTAATTACAATATCTTCTTTGGAAACTTCAATTGTAATGTTGGGGTGAAAACTCTTAACGAGTTCCCCTTTCTGACCTTTAATTTTAAGAGTATTACCTGTTTGTGCAACAGTTACTCCGCTTATTGAAACTGGCTTTTTACCTATACGTGACACTGTCAAACTCCATACAATAAATTACCAAATATGGCAGAGTACTTCCCCGCCAACTGATTCATTTTTAGCCTGCTTATCCGTCATTAACCCTTTTGAAGTAGATATGACAGCGACTCCAAGACCATTTAACACTTTCGGAAGTTTATCCTTACCGGAATAAATTCTCAGTCCGGGAGTACTTATTCTTTTTAATCCGCTTATAGCAGAAACACCTTGAATATATTTTAACTGAATCCTTAATTGATTCTGTTTGTTGTCCTCTAATACTTCATATCCGCTGATGAATTTGTTGTTTTTCAGTATTTCAGCAAGATTCTTTTTTACAGTTGAAGCAGGTATTTCAACAAACTTTTTCTTTGCTTTTACAGCATTCCGAACTCTAGTTAAAAAATCTGCGATAGGATCCGTAACTGGCATTTAATATTCTCCTCAATATTACCAACTTGACTTTTTTATACCTGGAATCTCACCCTTGAGAGCCATCTCTCTGAATACCAAACGGGAAATTCCGAATTTTCTGTAAACTCCTCTAGGCCTTCCTGTCATTAAACACCTGTTATGAAGTCTTATAGGACTTGCATTTTTAGGAAGAGCTTGCAAAGCTTCATAGTTCCCGCTTTCTTTTAATTCTTGTCTAATCTTTTTATACTTTTCAACAATTTTTTTTCTTTTAGCTTCGCGGGCCAGCAACGATTTTCTTGCCATAAGTTTCCTTTTACGATTGTTTAATTTCTTTTTTTCTGAATGGAACTCCAAAAGCGGATAACAATTCGTATGCTTCATTATCTGTCTTGGCAGTAGTAACAAATGTTATATCCATTCCAAGAATTTTAGTTACCTTATCAGTATTTATTTCAGGAAATATGATCTGTTCTTTTATACCTAATGTATAATTGCCCCTGCCATCGAATGATTTATCAGAAATACCTCTAAAGTCTCTTACGCGGGGTAATGCAATTGTTACAAGACGGTCGAGGAATTCGTACATTCTTTCACGCCTTAGTGTAACCATGGCACCAATCTTCATTCCCTCTCTCAGCTTGAAATTAGAGATCGATTTTTTTGCTTTCCTAACACTTGGTTTCTGTCCTGTTATAGTCTCCAGATCTCTTGTAGCTTCATCGAGATTCTTGGGGTCCGTAACCGCAGAACCAACACCCATGTTTATTACAATCTTTTCAAGCTTCGGAACCTGCATAATGCTCTTATAAGAGAATTTCTTCTGTAATTCAGGTGTTATTTCCTTTTTATACCGATCAAACAACCTGGGAGCAATTTTCTCTTCTTTTACCTGGGCTTCAGCTGCAGGGGCCTCTTTAGCGCCTTTAACTTTTTTCTCAGGTTGTTCTTTCTTCTGTGATTCAGTTTTTTGTGATTTCTTTTCAGCCATAATAATAATCAAACCTCTATAAATAAAGTATTATGAAAGCATTTCACCGCTGTGTTTGCTAACTCTTATTCTTTTCTTTTTACCGGTTTTATCGTCTATGATAATCTGTGTACCAATTCTTGCAGGTTTATTCCCCTTCGGGTCCATAATCATGACATTCGAAGCATTAATTGGAGCTTCTTTTTCGACTATTCCGCCCTGAGGATTTCTCTGGTTTGGTTTAGTGTGTCTTTTTCTAAGATTAACACCTTCAATAATAACTCTATTCAATTTTGGGAATACTTTCAGAACTTTACCGGTTTTTCCTTTAGAGTTACCTGCAATGACAGTTACTGTATCGTTTTTATGTATTTTCATTTTTGAAATCCTGCTTTATAACACTTCTGGGGCTAAAGAAATAATTTTCATGAATTTCTTGTCTCTCAGCTCTCTAGCAACTGGTCCAAAGATGCGAGTTCCTTTTGGTTCATTCTGGTTATTTATTAACACTGCTGCATTTTCGTCGAACCTGATGTATGAACCATCGTTTCTTCTTACTTCTTTCTTTGTTCTGACAATTACAGCCTTTGAAACTTCACCTTTTTTGACAGTTCCACCAGGTATAGCTGTCTTAACACTGACAACAATTAAGTCGCCAACGCTAGCATATCTTCTACTACTTCCACCAAGTACCCTGATACATCTGACTTTTTTAGCGCCAGAGTTGTCAGCTACTACTAAATTTGTTTCTTCTTGAACCATTTTGGTATTCTCCCTAAAAACTTCTGTTACTTAGCTTTTTGAATAACTTCTACTAATCGCCACTTCTTCTTTAAGCTAAGAGGCCTTGTTTCCATTATTTTGACAAGATCACCAACCCCGCATTCATTCTTTTCGTCATGAGCCATTAGTTTAGTAGTTTTCTTGAAATATTTCTTATATAGATTATGAGCAACTTTTCGCTCTATGGCAACAGTTATGCTTTTTTCCATTTTGTTGCTTACAACATAACCAATTCTAGTTTTTCTTAATGGCCGTTGTTCCATAATATTACAGATCTCACTCCCTATTTATTTACTTTCTTAACTTATTTACTATTTACTGCTCTTTGACGTAAAACAGTTTCCATTTTTGCAATATCCTTGCGGATAAGCTTCAGTTTTGCAGTATTAGTCAACTGCTTCAATGCATGGGAAAATTTTAGATCTAAAAGATTCTTCTTTTCTTCATTAATTCTTTTTTCTAAATCCTCAGAAGTCATTTCTCTGATTTCGTGAATTTTCATTTTAACAAACCTTATTATTGTTCAAAATCAGGTCTAGTAACAATTTTTGTCTTTATAGGTAATTTGTGTGAAGCAATCTTCAGGGCTTCACCGGCCAGTTCTTTTGGAACACCGGCAACTTCAAACAATACGCGTCCCGGCTTAATAACTGCTACCCAAAATTCCGGAGCACCTTTACCTTTACCCATTCTGGTTTCAAGAGGCTTTTTTGTAACCGGCTTGTCTGGAAAAATTCTGATCCAGACTTTTCCGTCACGCTTCATTTTACGTGAAATAGCCACTCTGCATGCTTCAATTTGTCTGCTTGTAATCCAGGCTGGTTCCATTGCCTTTAAACCAAAATCACCGAAAGAAACTGCACTGCCGCGAAATGCTTTTCCAGTCATTCTACCGCGCTGTGTTTTTCTATATTTAACTCTCTTTGGCATTAACATGATAAAATATCTCCTAGCTATTACTCTGTTGCTCTTTTACCAAGAATTTCCCCACGGCAGATCCATACCTTAATTCCGATCGAACCATAAATGGTCTGAGCAGTAGCTGTAGCATAATCAATGTCAGCTCGTAAGGTGTGCAATGGTATTCTTCCTTCTTTATATTGCTCTGTACGAGCCATTTCAGCTCCGCCTAATCTGCCAGCGCACATGATCCTGATCCCTTCGGCACCCATGCGCATTGCAGAGGTAATTGCGCTTTTCATTGCCCTTCTGAAAGAAATTCTTCCTTCTAACTGCGAGGCAATGTTATCTGCTACCAGATAAGCATCCAATTCCGGTCTCTTTATTTCAGTGATCTGAATCTTTACCTCTTTATCAGTAATCTGTTTTAATTCTTGCTCGAGTTGGGCAATTTCTTTCCCGCTTTTTCCGATAACCACACCTGGTCTCGAAGTATATATTGTTAAGATTATGTTTTTAGAGGTCCTGTCGATAATTAACCTGGCAATTCCTGCTTTTTTCAATCTTTTTCTGATATACTGTCTTAACTGACTATCTTCTACCAGCTTTGTTGCATAACTCTTGCTTTCATACCAGTTGGATTCCCAACCTCTAATAATTCCTAATCTAAAACCAATTGGGTTAGTTTTTTGTCCCAAAAAATCCTCCAAAATTACTCTTTAGTAGCAACTACTATAGTTAAATGATTTGATCTCTTTTTTATTCTATATGCTCTGCCCATGGGAGCAGGTAAAATTCTCTTCAAAGACGGCCCCTGATCCACAAATGCTTCTTTTACGAACACTTCGGCAGAATCAATCTTTGTATTTTCATTCTTATTAAACAGATTCGCTATTGCCGATCTCAGAACCTTTTCAGCATCCTTAGAAGCGTGTTTTGGATGAAAATGAAGAACTTCCAAAGCCCTATTCACAGATATTCCACGGATTAAATCAACTACTAACCGCATCTTCCTAGGGGAGGAATTTATGTATTTATGTGTAGCTTTTGCTTGCATTTTTACCTGAACCTCTATTCTTTAAATTATTTTACTTTTGAAGCCTTTTCAGACTTTGTTCCTGGATGACCTCTAAAGATTCTTGTTGGAGCAAATTCACCAAGTTTATGGCCAACCATATTTTCAGAAACATAGACCGGAATCATTTTATTGCCGTTGTGAACAGCAATCGTGTGTCCTACAAAGTCAGGAGAAATAGTGCTGGAACGTGACCAGGTCTTAACTATTCTCTTCTGGTTTGTCTGATTCAACTGGTCAATCTTCTTCAGAAGCTTGGTGCTGATAAATGGTCCTTTTTTTACTGATCTTGGCATTGATAACTCACTATTTACTACGACGTTTAATGATAAATTTATTTGATTGATTTTTCTTTTTTCTTGTCTTATATCCCTTGGCTGGTGTTCCCCAGGGTGACACAGGATGTCCGCCGCCAGAGGTCTTTCCTTCACCACCACCCATTGGATGATCAACAGGATTCATTGCAACGCCTCTTACATAGGATCTCTTGCCCATCCATCTTGTTCTACCGGCTTTACCCAGACTGATGTTCTCGTGTTCGGAGTTGCCAACAACTCCGTAAGTTGCCATACACTCAAGGTTAACAAGCCTTACTTCGCCTGAAGGCATTTTTAACTGCGCATACTTGCCTTCTTTTGCCATTACCTGAAGAGAGCATCCGGCGCTGCGGCCAATCTGCCCGCCTTTTCCAGGCTTTAATTCAACATTGTGAACAAAGCTTCCTAAGGGCATTTCTTTTAATTTAAGCGCATTTCCAACTTTAATTTCGCTGCCGGTTCCTGATAATACTGTATCACCAACTTTTAAGCCTTCAGGAGCGAGTATATATCTCTTCTCTCCGTCTTTGTAATGCAGTAAAGCAATTCTACATGAACGATTCGGATCATATTCAATGGAAAATACTTTTGATTCTATTCCGTGTTTATCCCTCTTAAAATCAATTATTCTGTATTTTCTTTTATGTCCGCCGCCAATGTGTCTGGCAGTTACTCTTCCGTGGTTGTTTCTTCCGCCTGATTTATTCAGGGAAACAACTAAGGATTTCTCAGGTGTCTCTTTAGTTATTTCTTCAAATGACGCGTACGACATAAAGCGCGTACCCGGGGTCATTGGTTTTAATTTTCTGATTGCCATTAAATACTACTCCAGTTCATATATCCGTGTTTTACTGTACTTGTTCAAATAGGTCTATCTTATGACCTTCTTTGAGTGTAACTATAGCTTTTTTAAATCGAGAGGTCTTGCCAGTAAATCTTCCACTCTTTCTGAATTGGGTTTTCATTTTACCAGAATACCTGATTGTATTTACGTCTTCAACCTTTACATTGAACTTTTCTTCAATTGATTTTGCTATGCTGATTTTATTAGCATTTATATCAACTACAAACCCGTACTTGTTCTGTCCTTCATTTAAATTATTCATCTTTTCGGTCAGAAGTGGTCTATATAATATCTCTCGCATTGTTAAGTTACCTTATAAATTTTTCTCAAATGTTTGTTCAATTTTTTTTACGGCACTCTTCTGAAGAATAATCATTTGATTATTAAGTATATCATACGTCGAAGCTTTTTCAGCCTCAATAACATGCAGTTTCTGTATATTTCTGCCTGACAGATAAACATTCTTACTGCTATCATCAGTCAGTACCAGAGTTCTTTTGCCGCTTAATTTAAAGGCTGATAATATTGTGTTAAACTCTTTTGTTTTTGGAACATCAAATCCAAAATCCTCAACAACGATTATCTGAGCACCCTTCACTTTAAGTGAGAATGCCGATTTTCTTGCAAGTTTTCCGACTTTCTTGTTGACAGATTCCTTGTAATCAATTGGTTTTGGTCCAAATACTGTACCGCCGCCAACCCATAATGGAGATCTGGTCGTACCGGCTCTTGCTCCACCCCTGCCTTTTTGTCTCCAGGGTTTCTTTCCGCCGCCGCTTACTTCGCTTCTCTCTTTGGATTTGTGTGTACCCTGACGTTTATTCGTCATTTGAGCTTTTACTGCTAAATAGATTGCATGTTGATTCGGCTCAATGTTGAATATACCATCATTGAGTTCGATGCTTTCGCCGCTTTTGCTGCCATCTATTTTATAAACATCTAATGTCATCTTTTAACCATACAATTACTTATTGATTTCGACAATTGAGTTAATGGCACCAGGAATTGCACCTTTTACCATCAATATGTTCTTTTCAGGAATTATTTTTACAATTTTAAGATTTGCAACGGTTACTTGCTCAAAACCCATACGTCCGGCCATTCTCTGACCCTTGAATACTCTCGAAGGGTATGAACTAGCACCTATTGAACCAGGAGCTCTTAACCTGTCACTCTGTCCGTGTGTAGTACCGCCTACACCACCAAATCCATGCCTTCTCATTACACCATGGAAACCTTTTCCTTTGCTGCGACCTGTTACTTTTACAGTATCACCTTCAGTAAAGATTTCAACACCAACACTGTCGCCTACTTTATACTGATCTACATCAAAATTCCTGAATTCCTTCACGATCTTTGTCGGTGTCATGTTGTTTTTCTTAAACTGACCTAAAACAGGCTTGCTTACGTTCTTTTCTGTGCATTCTTTGAATCCGAACTGCAAAGCATTATAACCGTTTTTATCTTTAGTCAGAACATTCAAAACGGGGCAAGGTCCAGCATTTATAATTGTTACAGGAATAAGTTGACCGTCATTTGTAAAGATATTACTCATTCCTATTTTTTTACCAATCAATCCAGGCATTTTAAGTATCCTTATAACTTTATCTCGATATCGACACCCGCCGGAATTTCCAATTTACTTAATGAATCGACGGTTTTATTATTTGAGTTATGAATATCTATAATTCTTTTATGTGCTCTAATTTCAAACTGTTCTCTTGATTTCTTGTCAACGTGAGGTGAACGCAAAACCGTAAAAATTGTTTTCTTTGTTGGTAATGGAATTGGACCAGAAACAACGGCACCAGTACTTTTTACAGTTTTTATGATCTTTTCTGTTGACTTATCAATAAGAATATGATCATATGATTTCAATTTAATTCTAATCTTTTGACCAGGCACTTTAAAACTCCTATGCAATTAACACCAGAGGGAAAGTTTTTACTCTCCCCCTAGCATTTATAATTTATTCATAAATTTTAGTTACAACACCAGCACCAACTGTTCTACCACCTTCACGGATAGCAAATCTCAAACCTTCTTCCATAGCGATTTCTGTGATCAGATCTACTTTCAATTTCACGTTATCACCAGGCATAACCATTTCTGTACCTTCAGGAAGATGAGCAACACCGGTCACGTCAGTTGTTCTGAAATAGAACTGAGGTCTGTAACCATTAAAGAAAGGAGTATGACGTCCACCTTCTTCTTTTGAAAGAATGTAAACTGAACCTTCAAAAACCTTATGCGGTGTTATGCTTCCGGTTTTAGCTAAAACCATACCTCTTTCAATTTCATTTTTATCAACGCCTCTTAAAAGAATACCAGCGTTGTCACCAGCCATAGCTGAATCTAATTCTTTTCTGAACATTTCGATACCGGTAACAACTGTTTTCTTGTGAACACCGAGACCGATAAGTTCAACTTCTTCCTGGATCTTAACCTGTCCTCTTTCAACTCTGCCTGTAGCAACAGTACCACGGCCAGTGATTGAGAAAACGTCTTCAACAGGCATCAGGAATGGTTTGTCAACACTTCTTTCAGGAACAGGAATGTATGAGTCAACAGCATCCATCAGTTCCCAGATGCAATTTAATCTTTCATCTGTTACAGGAACACTGTCATTGCTTGCAGCATCAAGTGCATGTAAAGCAGAACCCTTAATAATAGGAATCTCGTCGCCTGGGAATTCATACTGATTTAACAGATCTCTCAATTCAACTTCAACAAGTTCAATCAATTCTGGATCATCAACCATATCAACTTTATTCATGAAAACTACTATTCTAGGAACACCTACCTGACGAGCTAACAGAATGTGTTCTCTTGTCTGAGGCATAGGACCATCTGTAGCAGCAACAACCAGTATAGCACCGTCCATCTGAGCAGCACCGGTGATCATGTTCTTAACATAATCAGCGTGACCAGGACAGTCAACGTGTGCGTAATGTCTTGCAGCAGTTGAATATTCAACGTGTGCTGTTGCAATGGTAATACCTCTTTCTCTTTCTTCAGGGGCATTATCAATACTGTCAAATGTTCTTTTAGCAGATAAACCTTTCTTACTGAGTGCCATTGTAATGGCAGCTGTTAACGTAGTTTTACCATGATCTACGTGTCCGATTGTACCCACGTTAACGTGAGGTTTACTCCTATCAAATTTTTCTTTGGCCATCGAGTTCTCCTTATTATTTTACTTTTCTTTTATAATCTTGTATTAAATTGTTGACACGGACTTTTTAGACTGAGTTTTTTCAGCAATCTCATCGGCTATTGATTTAGGTACCTCTGAATAATGCGAGAACTGCATTGAATAGATTGCCCTGCCCTGAGTCATACTTCTCAGAATAGTTGCATATCCGAACATTTCAGCCAAAGGAACAACAGCCTTTATTATCTGTGCATCCTTTCTCGCAGCAAATCCTTCAATCTTACCCCTGCGTGAATTTAAATCACCCATGATATCACCCAGATAATCCTCAGGTGTGGTAACTTCAACCGCCATCATCGGTTCCAACAATACTGGTTTTGCTTTTCTTGCACCTTCTTTGAAAGCAATACTTCCTGCGACTTTAAAAGAAATTTCATCTGAATCTACATCGTGATAAGAACCATCATAAAGCTTTGCCTTAATATCCACAACCGGAAATCCTGCTATAACACCATTGCGCATTGCTTCCTGAATACCAGCTGAAACAGCGGGTATATATTCCTTCGGGATTACCCCGCCAACTATTGCATTTATAAATTCGTAACCCTTGCCAGGTTCGTTTGGTCCGAGCTCAATCCAGACATGTCCAAATTTACCGCGGCCACCAGACTGTTTTACAAATTTACCTTCAGAGTTAACAGTGTTCAATATTGATTCCCTGTAGGCTACCTGCGGTTTTCCAACGTTTGCCTCTACCTTAAACTCTCTTTTCATTCTGTCCACCAGAATTTCAAGGTGAAGCTCGCCCATACCACTGATTAATGTCTGTCCGGTTTCATCATTAACTTTAACCCTAAATGTTGGATCTTCATCGGATAACTTCGACAATGCGTCAGAAAGTTTATCCTGATCAGCCTTTGTTTTGGGCTCAATTGCAATTTCAATAACGGGTTCCGGGAAGATCATCTTCTCAAGTATAACAGGATCTTTCTCTGAACAGAGCGTATCACCTGTCTTTGTATACTTTAAGCCTACTATTGCCGCAATGTCACCAGCCTGAATATCATCAATATCCATCCTGTGATTTGCGTGCATCTGCAAAATTCGGCCAACTCTTTCCTTTTTCCCGCTCACTGAATTATAAACATATGATCCAGCCTTGCAAGTACCGCTGTAAATTCTCACATAAGTAAGCTTACCAACGTAAGGATCTGTCTGAATCTTGAATGCAAGTCCGGTAAACTCTTCTTTAGAGTCAATCTTGCGGATTATTTCATCGCTTGAATCCGGATGATGAGCTACCAATTCACCAGCATCAAGCGGTGAAGGAAGAAAATCAATTACTGAATCAAGCAGGCGCTGTACGCCTTTATTCTTGAAGGAGGAACCGCAAAGTACAGGAATTATCTTCGCCTGCAGTGTTGCTAAACGCAATACTTTCTTTATTTCACCTTCGGTTATTTCCTGACCATCAAGATATTTCTCGAGCAGTGTATCATCTACATCAGAAACTGCTTCAAGCATCTTTGTTCTAAATTTATTTGCAAGCTCCCTCAGACTTGCCGGTATTTCAATCTCTTCGAATGTTGCGCCATATGAATCTTCGTTATACATTCTGGCTTTGAACGTGATGAGATCGATTTCTCCGGCGAAAAGGTCGCCTTCGCCAATAGGCAAAGAAATGGGAATTGCATTCGCTCCCAGGCGTTCGCGCATCATATCAACTGCGTGATAAAAATCGGCGCCAACCCTGTCCATTTTGTTTACAAAAGCTATTCTGGGTACCCCGTACTTGTCAGCTTGTCTCCATACAGTCTCGGACTGTGGTTCAACTCCGCCAACTGCACAGAAAAGAGCTATAGCACCATCCAGAACACGTAAAGATCTCTCTACTTCTACAGTAAAATCCACGTGACCCGGAGTATCTATAATATTAATGTGATGACCATTCCAAAAACATGTTGTAGATGCACTAGTAATGGTAATTCCACGCTCTTTCTCCTGCTCCATCCAATCCATTGTGGCAGCACCTTCGTGTACCTCACCGATGCGATGTGTTTTACCGGTGTAAAACAATATACGTTCAGTCGTAGTTGTCTTACCGGCGTCAATGTGCGCCATAATACCGATATTTCTTACTTTGTCTATGCTAACTCTATCTGCCATAAATAAATTAAATCTTTCCTTGTTCTTAAATTACCATTTGAAGTGAGCAAAAGCCTTATTTGCTTCTGCCATTTTGTGCGTATCATCTTTTTTCTTTATAGAAGAACCTTCCCCATTTGAAGCAGCGATCAGCTCTGAGGCTAACTTTGCAGCCATAGATTTGTCGTTTCTAGCTCTGGCATAGGTCTTCAACCATCTGAATGCCAGTGCAAGCCGGCGTTCTGGCCTGACTTCCATGGGCACCTGATACGTTGCACCGCCGACTCTGCGGCTTCTGACTTCTACATAAGGCTGTACATTGTTGACTGCCTTTGTGAAAACTTCCATTGCAGGTTTCTTTGTACGTTCCTCTATTAATTCGAAACTGTCATAGATTACCTTGCGTGCAACAGATTTCTCGCCATCATACATAATTGCATTGATGAACTTTGCGAGTACCAGATCATTATATTTTGGATCCGGTTTAATATATCTTTTTTCAGCTCTTCTTTTTCTCATATCTCTGCTTTATTTTGCTTTAGGTTTTTTAGCGCCGTATTTTGATCTAGCTTTTCTTCTGTCTTCAACACCGCTAGTATCAAGTGTACCACGAATTATATGATAACGTACACCGGGCAAATCTTTAACTCTACCACCTCTAATCAAAACAATTGAGTGCTCCTGTAAATTATGACCTTCACCTGGTATGTAGGCCGTAACTTCCATTCCATTCGTCAATCTTACTCTAGCAACTTTTCTTAGTGCTGAATTCGGTTTCTTTGGTGTAGTCGTATAAACCCTGGTACATACTCCTCTTTTCTGAGGACAAGCGTCAAGAGCCGGAGCCTTGTTTTTTGCCAGTATCTGAACACGCCCTTTTCTTACTAATTGATTTATCGTGGGCACTAATTTTCCTCCTAGTATTCATAGAAAAATTTTAGACTGTAAATATATACAGATATAATTTTATTGTCAAGTAAAAGCTTAGAATTAATTCAGAAATCCGTGTTAAAAACACGGATTTCCTTAATTAACTCAGCTGATTGATGTACTAACCTCTACGGGCTTCTCTTTTTCAGCTTCATCGGCCTTAAGTATAATCTTCTTATACTTCTTTAAACCGGTGCCTGCTGGGATCAGATGTCCCATTACTACGTTTTCCTTTAATCCGATAAGGAAGTCGGTTTTTGCTTCTGTTGCCGCATTTGTCAGAACCTTTGTGGTTTCCTGGAACGAAGCAGCAGAAATAAAGCTGTCAGTTGAAAGAGCAGCCTGAGTAATTCCTAAAAGCACATGTTCAAAGGTGGCAGGTTCAGCATCTCTTGCCTCAACTACCTTTTTACCTTTTCTTGTCAGCTCTGCGTTGATTTCTCTGAACTTGTTCTTTGAAACCAGCTGCCCGACCCTGAATTTTGAATGTCCGGGATCCTGTACATAGACCGTCGATTTGATCTTCTCGTTTTCCTCGTTGAATTCAACACGGTCAACATAATCTTCCTCGATGAACTTGGTATCACCCGAATTTACAATTTTCAGCTTCTGCAGCATCTGTCTAACAATTATTTCGATGTGCTTGTCATTTATTTTTACACCCTGCAGACGGTAAACATCCTGAATTTCATTTACCAGATATTCCTGTACTGCATTTGTACCTTTGATCTTCAAAATATCATGCGGATCGATCGGTCCGTCGGTAATTTTTTCACCAACGGGGATCTCATCACCTTCCTGAACCAGGATGTGCTTGCCGTAAGGCACGGAATAAACTTTTTCATAGGACTGATCCGGAGCAAGAATGGCTATTTCCCTGGATCCTTTTTTCCTCTGACCAAATTTAACCACACCTTCGATTTCTGCTACCGTGGCAGGATCATGCGGACTCCTGGCCTCGAATAATTCAGTAACCCTCGGTAAACCACCGGTAATATCCCTGGTTTTTGAAGCAGATTTCGAAATTTTCGCCAGAATTGTACCGGCCTGCACGAATTCCCCTTCGTCAACAGAAATATAAGACCTGGTAGGAATGTTGAACAATTTTTTATTACCGTTATCGTCAGAAATCAGAATGCTTGGTGTCAATGTCTTGTCCTTGGACTCGATAACCACCTTCTGTACGTGTCCTGTCTGCTCGTCAGTAACCTGCTGCATAGTAACACTGTCAACAAGGTCAACAAAGCTTACGCGTCCCTGAATATCGGTCAGAATAACGGCATTGTACGGATCGTGGTTGTATAAAGGTGTTCCCTTCTTAACCCACTGATCTTCATCTACCCTTAATTCTGCACCATAAGGTATTTCATAACGCTTGATCTGCCTGTTATCTTTGTCAAGCAGGTTGATAATGCCTCTTCTGCCGATGACGATCTTGACTTTTCCGAGTATAAAATCTGTCTTTTCAACAAAGTATACCTTTTCAAACTGTACACGTCCTTCAACGCTTGAGTCAACTTGTGACTGACTTGCAATTCTTGAAGAAGTACCGCCAAGGTGGAATGTTCTCAGTGTAAGCTGTGTACCTGGTTCACCGATTGACTGAGCGGCAATGATGCCCACAGCCTCACCAATTTCAACCAATTTTCCATTGGTAAGGTTTCTGCCATAACACTTAGCGCAAACACCGCGTTTTGATTCGCACGTGAGCACAGTTCTGATATATACAGATTCAATGTTGGCATCTTCTATTGCTTCGGCGATTTCTTCTGTAATCAGATCACCTGCAGCAACAATAACCTCATCAGTCCTTGGATCAAAAACGTCTTCCTGAGCAACACGGCCTGTAATTCTTTCTGCCAGTGACTCACGTTCCAGCTCAACGTCTTTAAGAGCCGTTACAGCCACACCACGGATGGTACCGCAGTCTATCTCAGAAATAATAACATCCTGGGCCACGTCGCAGAGTCTTCTTGTAAGGTAACCGGCATCTGCCGTTTTCAGAGCCGTATCGGCCAGACCTTTACGGGCACCGTGTGTTGAAATGAAGTACTCCAACACCGACAGGCCTTCCTTAAAGTTGGCAACGATCGGGTTTTCGATGATTTCACCGGACTGACCCGTCAAGCTCTTCTGCGGCTTCATCATAAGACCGCGCATACCAGCCAGCTGACGCACCTGCTCCTGGGAGCCTCTTGCACCTGAGTCGACCATCATATGAAGTGAGTTGAAACCGTTCTGATCACTTCTCAATTTCTCCATAAGTGACTTTGCCACGTTATTTGTAGTGTGTGTCCAGACGTCAATGATCTTGTTGTATCTTTCTGCGTCTGTAATAACACCCTGCTCATGCTCATTCAGAATGTCAGCAACTTTTTTGTTTGAATCCTGAATAAGCTTAATTTTTTCTTCAGGAACAATCATATCTGCAAAGCTTACCGACAAGCCGCCGGCTGTGGAGTACCTGAAACCTAGATCCTTCAGGTCATCGAGGAATTTCGCAGTTACTTTGTTCCCCAGTTTAATAAACAATTTATATATAAAACCACTGAAGATCTTCTTTACTAGCAATTCATTGAAATATCCCATTTCCTTGGGTACGATCTGGTTAAAGATCACACGGCCGGTAGTGGTATCAATCATCTTCCCGTCAATTCTTACTTTAATACGTGCATGCAGGTCTATTGCCCTGGAGTTGTATGCAATCAGCACCTCTTCAGAGGAACCGAAACTCATACCTTCGCCCCTTGAGCCGTCCTTGACCTTTGTCAGGTAATAGCATCCAAGCACGATATCCTGTGTGGGAACCACTATAGGACTACCGTTCTGAGGAGAAAGGATGTTGTGACTGCTCAGCATGAGAAGTACTGCTTCCAGCTGTGCTTCATAGGATAATGGAACGTGAACAGCCATCTGATCACCGTCAAAATCGGCGTTGAATGCTGTACACACCATAGGATGCAGCTGAATTGCTTTTCCATCAATTAAAAGGGGCTGGAAAGCCTGAATACCCAGTCTGTGAAGCGTAGGAGCACGGTTAAGTAATACCGGATGTCCGTCTATAATATTCTCAAGAATAGACCATATAATCGGGTCTTTCCTGTCTACTACTTTCCTTGCACTTTTAACGGTCTTATTATGACCCCGTTCTATCAGTTTCCTTATAATAAAAGGCTTGAAGAGTTCAACAGCCATATCCTTTGGAAGACCGCATTGATGGAGTTTAAGTTCAGGCCCTACTACGATAACAGAACGGCCCGAATAATCAACACGTTTTCCCAACAGGTTCTGACGGAACCGTCCCTGTTTACCCTTTAGCATGTCACTGAGAGATTTCAGAGGCCTGTTGCTGTCGCTTCTGACCGCATTGCCACGCCTTGAATTATCAAACAGAGCATCTACAGCTTCCTGCAACATTCTCTTTTCGTTTCGGAGAATTACCTCAGGAGCTTTTATATCAATTAATCTTTTCAATCTGTTGTTGCGAATAATAACCCTTCTGTAAAGGTCGTTAAGATCGCTTGTAGCGAATCTTCCGCCCTCAAGGGGTACTAAAGGCCTTAATTCCGGAGGAATTACCGGGATCACACTAAGGACCATCCATTCAGGTTTGTTAAGAATTTTGTTTTCCTTTTCCCTGAAAGCTTCGAGAACCCTGAGCCTCTTCAGCGCATCATTTTTCTTCTGCTGTGAGGTTTCAACTTTAACCTGTTCTCTTAATTCCTTGAACACATTGTCAACATCAGTCCTTTTTAAGAGCTCTTTTATGGCTTCTCCGCCGATCTTTGCAACAAACTTCTTAGGATCATCATCCTCAAGCTTTTCATTGCCGGCAGGCAGAGAGTAAAGAATTTCAAAATACTGATCTTCCGAAATCAGGTCTTTAGGGCTTAAACCCGTAGGACCCGGATTAATGACAACATATGATTCATAATAGATGATTTTTTCCAGCTCCTTGGTCGTCATCCCGATAATATTACCGATCTTTGACGGAAGAGCCCTGAAAAACCATATGTGAACTACAGGAACAGCCAGTGAAATATGACCCATTCTTTCTCTTCTGACCGCTTTCTGAGTAACCTCAACACCACATCTGTCGCAAACAATTCCTTTATATCTGATTCTCTTATATTTACCGCAATGACATTCCCAATCCTTGATAGGGCCGAATATCTTTTCGCAGAACAATCCATCTTTTTCAGGTCTGAAGGACCTGTAATTGATTGTCTCCGGTTTAGTAACTTCACCGTGGGACCTGGAAAGGATATCATCAGGACTAGCCAGCCCAATCGTTATGGTATTTATGGATTTCATCGCATTTTCTTGAATTCTATAAGGCATAATTTCTCCTAATTTCTAAGTGAAAATAACGAGTTCTAATTAATCTTAATGTCAAGACCTAAGCCCTGAAGCTCCTTAATCAGAACGTTAAATGATTCTGGAACATTGGGTTCCATTAGATTTTCACCTTTTACTATTGCTTCATAAGTTTTAGCTCTGCCAGCAACATCGTCACTTTTTACTGTTAGTATTTCCTGTAAAATATGGGCGGCTCCATAACCTTCCAGAGCCCAGACTTCCATTTCACCGAATCTCTGACCACCGAATTGCGCTTTACCGCCAAGAGGCTGCTGCGTAATTAAGGAGTACGGGCCAATGGACCTGGCATGAATTTTATCATCAACCATGTGCCCCAGCTTCAACATATAAATGTAACCGCAAGTAACTTTCTGATGGAATTTATCGCCGGAACGTCCGTCATACAATACGGTCTTACTGCCCCGGTCCAGATTAGCCTTTTCAAGATATCCTTCCATATCTTCCACCTTGGCACCATCAAAAATAGGCGTGGCAAACTTAACACCTAGCTTCTTGCCTACCCAGCCCAAAGCTGTTTCATACAACTGGCCAAGGTTCATTCTCGAAGGTACACCAAGCGGGTTCAAAACTATATCCACCGGCGTGCCGTCTTCAAGAAATGGCATATCTTCAGCAGGAACAATTTTGGCAACAACACCCTTGTTTCCGTGCCTTCCCGCCATTTTATCACCCACAGACAGCTTTCTCTTCTTTGCGACGTATACTTTTGCCAGCTGAACAATTCCAGGAGGCAACTCATCACCGCTTTGAATTTTGAGCTTTTCTCTCTTATAATCTTCTTCTATGTCAGTCATTAAACTAAAGTAATTTTCATAAAGTTTCTTTATGATATTATTAGTTTTCTTGGATTCAAACCAGTCTAAAGTATAATCCAATTTTGTAACATCTTCCATACCAGAAAACGTGGACTCTTTTATCACTGAACCATTTCTTAGAATTACGCCGCCATCAATATCCTTGATGCCGGTAGTAGTCATGCCAAGACAGATCTTATTCAGCTTATCGATCAGTTTACCATTGTATTCCTGACGGGTCTTTCTGAATATATTATCCAGGTTCTCCAGCTGTTTCTTTTCGGCTTTCTTCGATTCTGATTCCTTACGTTTACGGCTGAAAAGTCTGGTCTTAATAATGGTCCCCTTTAAGCCAGGAGTTGCTTTCAGTGAAGCATCCTTTACGTCTCCGGCTTTATCACCAAAGATAGCCTTTAGGAGTTTTTCTTCAGGTGTAGGATCGGTTTCACCCTTAGGAGTAATTTTTCCTATAAGGATATCTCCTTCCTTTACTTCCGCGCCTTCCCTGATTATACCACTTTCGTCAAGGTTCTTTGTGGCTTCTTCACTGACGTTGGGTATGTCCCTGGTCAGTTCTTCTTCACCACGTTTTGTCTCCCTGACCTGCAGTTCAAATTCTTCTATGTGAATTGAGGTAAATACATCCTCACTGACAACTCTTTCACTTATAACAATAGCATCCTCAAAGTTATACCCTCTCCAGGGCATGAAAGCTACCAGTACGTTGCGGCCTAAGGCAAGCTCGCCTTTATCAATTGCAGGTCCGTCAGCGATGACTTCGCCTTTCTTCATCTTCTGACCTTCCCTGACAATGGGCTTCTGGTTGATTGAGGTTTCCTGGTTTGTACCTGAAAACTTTGTCAGCCTGTATTCCACTCTTCTTGAATCTTCAAAGTTTGTCAAAGCTTCAACGCTGTTGGGGCTTATGTCGTATTTCATTACTACCCTTTCAGCATCAACATATTCAACAACACCATCATCTTCTGCTGCAATAACAGCACGTGAATCAACGGCAAGTTTGCCTTCCAGACCGGTACCCACAATCGGAGCCTCGGGTCTTAACAGAGGCACAGCCTGGCGTTGCATGTTCGATCCCATCAGGGCCCTGTTGGCATCATCATGCTCCAGGAACGGGATCAGTGCAGCTGCCGCACTTACAATTTGCGCCGGAGCCACGTCCATATACTGGATCTGTAGTGGCGGCACAACCGGAAATTCACCTTTGTTACGGCACTTTACCCTTTCACTCAGGAAGTTGCCCTGCTCGTCTGTTATTGCGTTTGCCTGGGCTATGGTGAATGCATCTTCCTGATCGGCACTCAGGTATTCTACAGCTTCGGAAACCTTACCCTCCACAACTTTCTTGTAAGGGGTTTCCAGGAATCCATATTTGTTCACCCTCGAATAAATAGTGAGTGAAGAGATCAGACCTATATTCGGACCTTCAGGAGTCTCGATCGGGCATAACCTGCCATAATGAGAATGATGAACGTCTCGGACTTCAAAACCTGCTCTTTCCCTGGTCAAACCGCCAGGTCCTAATGCTGAGATCCTTCTTTTGTGTGTCAGTTCAGCCAACGGATTGGTCTGATCCATGAACTGGGAAAGCTGATTAGTGCCAAAGAACGCATTAATTACGCTGCTTATGGTCCTGGCATTTACCAGATCCTGAGGCTGGAAGTTTTCGCTGTCGCGCATATTCATTCTTTCTTTGATAGTACGCGACATTCTGGCAAGTCCAACATTGTATTGCTGGCCTAACTGCTCACCAACTGTTCTAACACGCCTGTTACCCAGGTGATCTATGTCATCGATGCTGAAATTACCAACTTTCAGCTTTATAATATATTTCATTATCGCAATGATGTCTTCAACCGTCAATATTGTAATATTGGGGGGTATATTCAGCTGAAGTTTATCATTCATACGGAAACGGCCAACTTCGCCCAGATCATATCGCTTGTCATTAAAGAAAAGCTTCTCGATTAATCCCTGTGCTGTTTCAACATCCGGGGCTTCACCCGAGCGTAATTGCCTGTATATGGCAAAAAGGGCTTCCTCTTTTGTATGTGAAGTATCCTTTTTGAGTGTATTTAATATCAAATCCTGATCCGGTGAGGTTTCAGAATTTATTAATTTAATTGACGATATACTCGATTCTTTTAATCTCTCTACGTCTTCTTCAGTCAGAGCCATGTCCTTACTGAGGAATATTTCACCGGTAGTCATATCAAAAACGTCTTCTGCAACTATTCTGCCCGTATAATTCTCAACATTTACATTCTTTACTTCAACGTTCTCAACAAGACTGAATAAATCCAGGATCTGTTCATCTGTAGTGAAATCCAGGGCGCGAAGCAATGTAGTTGCAGGAAATTTCTTTCTGCGATCTATATAAACATATAATATATTGTTAATATCCGTTGCAAATTCCACCCAGGATCCTCTGAATGGAATAATTCTTGCCGAATAAATTGGTGTACCATTCGGATGTACAGTCTGAGAAAATGCAACACCAGGTGACCGGTGAAGCTGAGTAACTACAACCCTCTCAGCACCATTTATTATAAAAGTCCCTTTATTTGTCATAAAGGGCAGATTGCCCAAATAGACTTCCTGTTCAACAGAATTGACAAATTCTCCGGTTTCCTGATCTTTAGTAGATAATCTGAGCTTTGCCTTCAGCGGAGCCGAAAATGTAAGTCCTCTTTCTTCACACTCAACGATAGAATATCTCGGTTTCTCAATATAATACTCGATAAAGTCGAGTCTGTAAAATTCTTTATTATCAAGTATTGGGAAATTTGCGAGAAATACCGCCTGAAGCCCTTTATTTTCTCTTTTAGAGGGGGGAATTTTTGATTGAAGAAATTCTTCAAAAGATTCTATCTGAATATCTAATAAATCCGGTACACCGATTGTAGAGGGGATACGTGAAAAAGAAATCCTTTTATTATCCAATCTAGCCTCCATTAAATTTTCCTTTCTTCCTACGCTAAAATATCATCCTGTACAAAAAGATACAAAAGTGACAAGGCGGAGTTCACCACCTTATCACTTTTGTAATATATAGCGTTATATTTAATTATACTGTTCTTACTTTACTTCTACAGTAGCTCCAGCTTCTTCAAATTCTTTCTTCAGTTTTTCAGCTTCGTCTTTTGATACAGCCTCTTTAACAGTCTTAGGTGCGCCGTCAACTAAATCCTTAGCTTCCTTCAGACCTAAACCTGTATGAGCGCGAACAACTTTGATAACGTTAATCTTTTTGTCACCTGCAGACTGAAGAATTACGTCGAATTCAGTCTTTTCTTCAACCGGAGCAGCAGCAGCAGCAGCTGGTGCAGCACCCATCATCATTGGAGCAGCTGCTGTAACACCAAATTCACTTTCCAATGCTTTCTTTAATTCTGAAGCTTCTAAAAGAGTTAAACCTTTAATTTTCTCCACTAATTCTGCAATTTTCTCTGACATTTTATATTCTCCTGAAATATTTAATTCTTCTTTTTCCGTAATTACTTTATGCAAACTGAATTAAGCAGCCTGCTTCTTTTCAATGGCGTCAAGTACGCCAACCAAATCTCTCATTACTGCATTTATGGCACCAACTATACCAGAAGCCGGTGAGTCCAGGCTGCCAATAATTCCAGCAATAATCTCCGGTTTTGAAGGCAGTGTTGATAAGGCATCGAGCTTATCCCCTTCGAAAAACTGGGTTTCAATGTAACATCCCTTCAAAGCAAGTTTGTTAGAAGCATCATAATACTTTTTAATGATCTTTGCAGGCGCTGTTGCATTATCTTTAACAAATGCAGCACCGGTCATTCCAACTAGCAGATCATTGAATTTTTCGTATTTGTTGGCTTCTGATAACGCTTTCTTGAAAAGGGTGTTCTTAAAGACCTTATATTTGACGCCTTCCTTACGGAATTCCTTGCGGATATTATTAATATCTGCAACGTTTACCTTGCTGTAATCTACCAGGTAGATAGCACTGGCATCATCAATAAGTTCTTTAATCTGAGAGACTTTTTCTTCTTTTTCTTTTATATCCATTACTCTCCCAAATCAACTAATTCGTTAAATAATATAGAAGCATTTATATTTTACTGAGTACGTAATACTTATTTAATAGCTGCAACTTCTTCGCGTGAAATCCTCAAGCCAGGTCCCATTGTAGTAGAGAGGAATAAACTCCTTACGTACTGGCCCTTTGCAGTTGCTGGTTTCATTTTGATAATAGTTGATAAAAATGCCCTAACATTTTCAAGCAGTTTATCTTCAGTAAAGGATACTTTGCCAATTGAGGTATGAACAATTCCTGTCTTGTCAACACGGAATTCGATCTTACCGGCCTTAACTTCCTTTACAGCTGTAGCTACATCCATTGTTACGGTACCGCTCTTTGGATTAGGCATTAAACCTTTGGGACCTAATATCCTTCCCAGCTTGCCTAATTCGCCCATTACGTCCGGTGTGGCAACAATAACATCCACATCAGCCCAGCCAGCCTTGATCTTTTCGAGATATTCTTCGAAACCGGCAAAATCGGCGCCTGCATCCAGAGCATCCTGAGCCTTAGCTCCTTTTGCCACAACCAGTACTTTAACTTCCTTACCGGTACCATTTGGCAAACTGACCGTACCCCTTACCATCTGATCTGCATGGCGAGGATCTACACCCAGGCGAATTGCACAATCAAGTGATTCGGTAAACTTAACATTGGATACTTCTTTTAATTTTTTTATTGCTTCATCAAGAGAATATTCTTTATTAATATCAACCTTCTCTTTTACAGCCTTAATTCTTTTTGAAACTTTCATTATAATGTCAACCCTATATTCATATTGCCGTAAATTAAATAATTACTCTTCTACGGTAAAACCCATACTCCGGGCTGTTCCTGCAACCATGCTCATTGCCTGCTCAATATCATTGGCATTAAGATCGGGCATTTTCATTTCTGCAATCTCTTTTACCTGAGCTTTGGTTACCTTTGCCACTTTGGTTTTGTTTGGTTCAGCCGAGCCTTTATCCATTTTCGCAGCTTTCTTTAACAATTCTGCGGCTGGCGGAGTCTTGGTAACAAAAGTAAATGATTTATCTGTAAATACCGTGATGACTACAGGAATTATTAAGCCACCTTTATCTGCAGTTCTGGCGTTGAACTGTTTACAGAATTCCATGATGTTGACCCCCTTCTGGCCTAATGCAGGTCCAACGGGTGGAGATGGATTAGCCTTACCGGCAGGTATTTGTAACTTAATGAAACCAGCTATTTTTTTTGCCATAGTAAAAACCTACGTTTATATTCTCAAACAATTAAAAATCAAAGTTATCAAGCTCTAAATATTCTATACTGCTTTTACTTTTAATTTTTACTTTTAATTTATATACTTTTACTTTTCTAATTCTGCCTGTACAAAATCGATTTCAACAGGAGTCTTCCTGCCGAAGATAGAGACCATAACTTTGATCTTCATCTTCTCCTCATTAACTTCCTGAATATAACCCGAGAAATTATTGAATGGACCGTCAACAATTTTAACAAAGTCTCCGGCACGGAATAAAGTCTCGAGACGTTCATTTTCCTGGTCCTGCGTAATGCGGCCAACGATCCTCTTAACCTCTTCAGGCTGCAGCGGGTTGGGGTTTTTACCAGTGCCCAGGAATCCCATTACAGCAGGAGTGTTCAGAATAAAATCCTTTACCTGGTTATCCAAGTCCGCCTGGACAAGAATATAGCCCGGAAAAAAGTTCTTGTTCTTAGACTTCTTCTTGCCGTCTTTAACTTCAAAAACTTTTTCCGTAGGTACAAGAATTTCCTGTATCTTTGCCCTGAGCTGGTCATGGTCCTTCAGTTCAGTTTCCAGGAGAGTTTTCACCCTGTTTTCCTGCCCCGAAAAAGTCCTCACTACATACCATTTCAATTCCATTGGTACGACCTAAAATATCCCTTTAAAGATTTGTGTTATAGCCATATCTATCAGATAGGTAAATGCGGCTATTATCAAACATACTACTATAACTATAGTTGTTGATTCTTTCAATTCATCTTTTGTAGGCCAGGTGACTTTTTTCATCTCCTTGACTACATCATTAAAAAAATTAATTATTTTTTCTTTCATAACTAAGTGTCTTCTCTTTAGTAATTCTGGCACGTCAGGAGGGACTCGAACCCCCAACCTGCGGTTTTGGAGACCGCTGCTCTAGCCAATTGAGCTACTGACGTAAGAAAAACTATTTAGTTTCTTTATGAATAGTATGCTTGCCATCCCAACGGCAGTATTTCTTGAACTCTACTCTTCCGGGATGAAGACGTTTGTTTTTTGTTGTAGTGTAATTTCTTCTTTTACACTCGGTGCATTCTAAAGTTATTATATCTCTCATAGTATTTTCGTGTTAGTTTGAGCTGACGACCGGGATTGAACCGGTGACCTCATCCTTACCAAGGATGTGCTCTACCAACTGAGCTACGTCAGCAGTATTAGTCTTGAAAAATTTGGTAATTTAAAGTATCTTATTTAGTTAGAGCGGGAGACGGGACTCGAACCCGCGACCAACAGCTTGGAAGGCTGTGACTCTAGCCAACTGAGTTACTCCCGCGTTCTAAATATCTAGAACACTAATGTTGATATCTTGAATTGACTATTCTCAATTGTAAGTTGTATAACGATCTGTAAACAATCTCCAACGACCAATTTTCAAATGTCAACATATGGTGGGCGGCGAGGGATTCGAACCCCCAAAGGCGTTTGCCAACGGATTTACAGTCCGCCCCGGCTCTCCAACTCCGGCGTCCGCCCGTAATAAAATGAAATCCAAATATATGGCTTACTGATTTAAAAAGCAAGTTGTTAAATGGAAAATAATTAGAAATTCTCTCAATAAATAACTTATTCAGAAAAATCCAATTATGTAATATACTTTTTTTTCTCTTAATTTCCTAGTGATTCCACAATTCCCTGTCGAGGCTCCTGTACTGGATTGCTTCACTGATGTGATTTGGCCTGATTTGCTCCGCATTATCCAGGTCTGCTATTGTGCGGCTTACTTTCAATATCCTGTCATATGCCCTGGCTGATAATCCCAGCCTGCTCATTGCCATCCTGAGAATCTCCGCTCCGGCTGTGTCTAATACGCAATATTGCCTTACCTCGCGGGTTCCCATGTCTGCATTGTTAAAGATGTGCTTTACCTGCGAAAACCTCTTCAGCTGGATTTCCCTTGCTTTAATAACCCTGCTGCGTATCACCTCGGAGGCTTCACCCTTGGAGTCGTTGGACAGTTCCTTGTATTTTACGGCCGGGACTTCAATGTGTATGTCAATCCTGTCGAGAAGCGGTCCCGAAATTTTTGCCATGTACCTCTGTATCTGCGGCGGCGCACAGGTGCAGTCCTTGTTGGGATCTGAAAAGTAACCGCAGGGACACGGGTTCATTGCTGCAGCAAGCATAAAATTTGCAGGGAACTCGAGCGACATCTTGGACCGGCTTATGGAAACCCTGCTGTCTTCAAGAGGCTGTCGCAAAACTTCCAGCACGTTTTTCTTGAATTCAGGCAATTCATCCAGGAACAAAACCCCGTGATGCGCAAAGGAAACCTCCCCCGGCCTTGGCACGGACCCCCCTCCAACGAGTGCGGCATCAGAAACTGTGTGGTGAGGACTCCGGAATGGTCTTACTGTTATAAGTGCCTTATCCTTTGGAATTATGCCTGCAACAGAGTGTATCTTTGTAGTTTCCAGGGCCTCCTCAAAGCTTAATGGCGGCAGTATAGTGGGAATTCTTTTGGCAAGCATAGTTTTACCGGATCCGGGCGGACCTATCATCAGGATATTGTGCGCCCCGGCTGCCGCTACCTCCAGGGCTCTTTTAACGTTCTCCTGCCCCTTAACGTCGGAAAAGTCGACGTGGTACTGGTTTACCTGGGCAAAAACCTCATCCCTGCTAGTAACAAGAGGCTCCTTTTCAATTTCATCGTTCAGGAATCCAACTACCTCTTTCAGATCTTCGGCCGGAAAGATATCGATCCCCTCTACGATTGAAGCTTCTTTAGCACACTCAGGCGGAAGTATAATTCTTTTTATCCCCTTCTTCCGGGCTTCAACTGCTATCGGAAGCGCCCCTTTAATTGGCCTGAGTTTACCATCCAGGGACAGTTCCCCAAGAAATACAGTATCGCTCAACCACCTATTCTGGACCCGTTCGCTGGCACTCAGCAACCCAATTGCAATTGGCAGGTCAAAGGAACTTCCCTCTTTTCTGATGTCGGCAGGAGCCATGTTCACCGTAATCTTCTTTATCTGGAATTCGAAGTCGCTGTTCTTTATTGCGGCTAGTACTCTCTCACGGCTCTCCTTAATGGCATTGTCAGGAAGACCAACTATTGTAAAGGAAGGAAGCTTTTTTTCGATGTGCGTTTCCACTTCAACGAGGAAAGCATCAATACCAAAAGTAGCACTGGAAAATATCTTTGAAATCATTTTCCACCCTTTTGAAGTACATTAAAAATGTGCCCGTTATTTAATAAATTATTTTCTTATTGTCAATTATGGCAATTTTGCCTCTTAAGATTTTTTCCGTATAAAGAATCACAGCGATGAATGATTTATTTGTCTTTCCGCATTTTTTAGCCTGAAAGCAAAATTGCTTCTTAGGGGTAAATGACGTAATTTATGTATAATTTTTAAAGAAATTTAACCTAAACAGGAGTACTTTTCATGAAAGTAAAGCCATTCAAAAACGAACCGCTAAATAATTTCAACGACAAGAAGATTCATGCCAAACAGGTCGAAGCTTTGGAAGCCGTCTGCAAAAAAATAGGCAAGACTTACGAAATAATGATCGGCGGCAAAAAGGTAAAAACAGAAAACAAACTGAATTCCTACAACCCTTCAAACAAGGACGAGGTTGTCGCTTCTTTCTATAAAGGCACAAAAGAACTCGCCGACAGGGCTATCAGGGAAGCCGCCAAGAAATTCGAACAGTGGAAGCTTGTTCCTGCTGAACAGAGAGCTGATATTTTATTCAGGGCAGCCGAGATAGCACGCCGCAGAAAATTCGAAATCAATGCATGGATGGTACTCGAAGCCGGTAAGAATTTCGCCGAAGCTGATGCAGACACTGCTGAGGCAATTGATTTTCTGGAGTTCTATGGCCGGGAAATGCTCCGCTATGCAGGCAAACAGCCGATCACTCCAATAAAGGGTGAAAAAAACGAACTGGTTTATATACCACTGGGTGTTGGCGTAGTTGTCCCCCCATGGAATTTCCCCTTCGCAATCCTCGTTGGTATGTCTTCTGCAGCAATTGTTACAGGAAATACCGTGGTCTTAAAACCCTCAAGCGATACTCCTATGATGGGTAGATTATACTATGAAATCATGGAAGAAGCAGGACTTCCGGCCGGGATTCTTAACTTCCTGCCCGGTTCCGGCGGTGAAGTTGGTGATACTCTCGTTGCACATCCCCTCACCCGCTTTGTTTCTTTTACAGGATCCATGGAAGTAGGCATTCATATAAATAAACTCGCCGCTGAAGTACAGCCCGGTCAGAAATGGCTTAAGAGAGTTGTAGCTGAAATGGGCGGAAAAGATAGCATTATTGTGGATGAAGAAACCAATGTTGATGATGCCGTTAAAGGAGTAGTTTCCTCTGCCTTCGGTTTCCAGGGTCAGAAATGCTCTGCCTGCTCGAGAGCAATTGTAGATGCTAAAGTTTATAATGAATTCGTAAAGAAACTTAAAGACGCTGTCAGCAAAATCGAAGTCGGCCCTGCCACCGATAACATTGCAATGGGACCAGTCATTAATGAGTCAGCCCGCAAGAACATACTTTCTTACATCGAAGCCGGTAAAAAGGAAAGTAAACTGCTCTGCGGCGGTGAGACTGTTGAAGGTAACGGTTTCTTCATTAAACCTACAGTGTTTGTAGACGTTAAACCGAATGCAAAGATCTCACTGGAAGAAATATTCGGACCCGTACTGGCAGTAGTCAAAGCGAAAAATTTTGACAATGCGCTGGAAATTGCAAATAATACACAATATGGACTCACAGGTGCTGTATATACAAACAATAAGGAAAAACTTGCCAAAGCCAGACAGCATTTCTTCGTAGGTAACCTTTACTTTAACAGGAAATGCACAGGTGCAATGGTAGGCGGACACCCATTTGGCGGCTTTAATATGTCGGGTACCGACTCCAAGGCCGGTGGCAGGGACTATCTGCTATTGTTTATGCAGGCAAAAGCTATAAGTGCAAAAATTTAACTTTGTAAAATGTTATGATCCTGAGCGGCAAACTGGTTTTGCCGCTTTTTCAACACTTATCCAATGAGGAAAAATCAGATGAAAATTCATGAATACCAGGCAAAAGAAATACTAAGAAAATATAACGTACCTGTTCCCAAAGGGAAAGTAGCATTCTCTGCTGAAGAAGCTGTTGAAGTTGCTAAGGAGATTGGCGGAGAAGTATGGGTTGTAAAAGCACAAATTCATGCCGGAGGCAGAGGCAAAGGCGGCGGTGTTAAAGTCGCTAAAAGCCTGCACGAAGTCTGGGAATTATCAAATCAAATACTGGGAATGACCCTGGTTACTCATCAGACCGGTCCCGAAGGAAAAGTTGTTAAACGCCTCCTGATTGAACAGGGGATCAATATTGAAAAGGAACTTTACGTTGGCATTACGCTCGACCGCGCCAGGTCAAAGAATGTGGTCATGGTTTCTACCGAAGGCGGAATGGAAATTGAGAAAGTAGCGGCCGAAACACCCGAAAAAATATTGAAAGAGGTAATAGATCCTGAGGTAGGACTCCAGGCATACCAGGCCAGAAAACTGGCGTTTGGACTCGGCCTTAGCGGTCTGCAGCATAAAAATGCTGTTAAGTTCCTCTCAGCCCTCTACGAAGCTTATGATGCCAGCGATGCCTCACTGGCAGAAATTAATCCGTTAGTTGTGACAAAGGAAGGTGATGTAATGGCTTTAGACGCCAAGATGAATTTTGACGATAATGCCCTTTTCCGCCATCCTGAAATTCTCTCTTACAGGGACCTGGACGAGGAAGATCCCCTGGAAATAGAGGCTTCCAAACATAACCTTAATTATATAAAACTTGACGGCAACGTCGGCTGCATGGTAAACGGAGCCGGACTGGCAATGGGCACGATGGACATTATTAAACTTGCAGGCGGTGAACCAGCTAATTTTCTGGATGTCGGCGGAACTGCCAATAAGGAAACAGTTGCTAACGGCTTCAAGATAATACTGTCTGATCCTAACGTTAAAGCCATTCTGATAAACATATTCGGCGGTATAGTAAGATGCGACCGGGTGGCTCAGGGCGTAATTGATGCGGTGAAGGAAGTTAACGTGGAAATTCCGATTGTTGTCAGACTTGAAGGAACAAATGCCAGTGAAGCAGGCGTTCTGCTGAAGGATTCGGGTTTGAACTTTGAGGTGGCAAACAGCCTTAAAGAAGCTGCTCAAAAGGTAACTTCGGTGCTGCACTAAACACTTCTTGCCGGGATTTCTGTAATTCCGGCAGCCTGTCTCATGCTGGAACTTTTATAGCAAAAAAATATTTTTAAAGGCGGAACTATCCGCCTTTTTTTATGATTTATAAGGGAGAAAACTATTTTTTCTTTTGTTATTTTTCCCCGAAAAGATAATAAAATTTAAAAAATAGCCGTAAATAGTAAAATTAATATTATGCAAAATCAACTTGATTTTGAATAGACATAATAATACATTTTCACCTAAGGTAAACTGGAGTTAGAATGAATTATTCCGAAGATAGATTCGGAAATGGTGGCGACGATCCTTTCTTTGATGAAGAAGAACTGAAAGAAAAGATAAAAAAATATAGAAGCCTTATTGCTGAAGGGGCTATATTTATATATATGGACAGTATCGAAGAACTGATTGAATTATGCATTGAATACGATTATACCGAAGATGGGCTTTATTTTACTAATGCCCTTCTGGAAACCACTCCATATAACTCTGAACTTTGGCAATTTAAAGGTATTTTCTTAAATAATTCTTTTGAATTTGAAGAAGCTTATGGCTGTTTTAACAAGGCATTGTCGCTCAATCCGAACGACGTTGAAACACTGATAAACAAGGCCCTGGCTGAAGATAATCTGGGATTCATCAATGATGCCATTGATTCTCTCAAAGCGGCACTTGTTCTTGAACCGGATAATGAGGAGGCTCATTTCAGCCTGGGAGTAATATACGAAAGAGACGAGAAATTTGAACTTGCTGTAGAATGCTTCAATAAAGCCCTGGAAACTGACGATGAATATAGCGAAGCCTATTATGAACTCGGCTTCTGCTATGAGAGCCTGGATGAATACGACAAATCCCTCCAGGTTTATGATAAATTTCTGGATCTTGAACCCTATAGCGTTACAGGATGGTATAACCGCGGCATCATTTTCATCCGCCTTAACAAGTTTGAAGAAGCTATCGGCAGCTTTGAACTGGCCCTGGCTCTGAAGGACGATTTCTGCAACGCCTGGTTTAATAAGGGAATTGCCCTTGCTAACCTGGGCAGGCTGACCGAAGCCCTGGAAGCTTTCCAGCGCGCGGCTGAACTGGACAAGAATGATGAAGCAATCTACTTCAATCTGGGACAGATATATGAGGAGCTGGACGACCTGGAAAGTGCAATCAGATATTATTCTGAAAGCATCAGGTGTAACAGGGACTATTTTGAGGCTTACTTATCAAGAGGCTATTGCTATAATACTATCAGCCGCTTCCATATGGCTATTCTGGACTTTGAATCCGCTATCTCGCTGAATAATAATTCAGCCGAGGCCTGGGGTGCAAAAGGAGATCTGGAATATTCACTTGGGAAACTGAAAGAATCCGTAGAAAGCTATAAAAAATCGCTTTCTCTTGAATCCGACAACAGCGACATATGGTTCAAGCTAGCCGAGACTTTCCTTGAGCAGGGGAACTGGACAGAGGGAATGGAAGCCTATAACGAATGCTTAAAATTAAATCCTTCCGATGCAAATTCATATTATGGGAAAGCAAAGGTCAATTTTATTCTGAGTAAGACTCAGGAAGCTATTGAATGCCTGAAAAGTGCTTTTTCACTGGATCCATCTATTAAAAATGAGTTTGCTAAGGAATATCCTGATATTAAATCATCAAAAATATTTAAGAAACTGCTCGACGAAAATTAATTCACCAGCTTTAACAGTCTATGACATCTTACAATAAATTTAATTTAGATACTCAAATCATCGGGGTGATAGGCCATCCGATTAAGCACACCTATTCACCCTTAATACATAATATTTCATTTGAACTTAAAAAACTGAATTACATATACCTTCCTTTTGATGTGCCCCTGAATACACTGAAAGCTGCCATTAAGGGTATGGTAGCTTTGGGAATTAAGGGTTTTAATATTACTCTTCCCCACAAGGAAAATATTATTCAGTACCTCAGAAATGTTTCCGAGGAAGCCAGCGTTATCGGAGCAGTTAATACTATTGTCAACGATAACGGAATCCTGAGCGGTTATAACACCGATGTGCATGGCATAATGGAGACCCTTTCCCCTTACAGAGATGAAATTGTTGGCAATGAAGTTACGGTTGTGGGGTCAGGCGGAGCAGCGCGCAGCGCAATCTATACGCTTATTAGAAACTTCAGGCCCTGCCGGATAAATATAGTTAACAGGACGGAACAAAAGGCAGAATCACTGAAGGAGTATTTCACTACCAGGATGCATTATACATCAATTAAATCTTATGAGCTCGTTCCTCCCGACCTGGTGGACGTCTTCAGAAATTCGAAACTGATAGTTAATGCCACGTCTATTGGCATGTATCCCAACGTCGATGATGCAGTTACTACAATCCCGCAGTCATTTACGACGGGACAGATAGTTTTTGACCTTGTATATAACCCCATTCAGACAAAACTGCTGAGAATCGCCTCCATTGAAGGAGCAACTACGGTTGACGGTCTTAAAATGCTTGTTTATCAGGGAGCAAAATCATTTGAACTCTGGACAGGCGAGGTAATGCCGGTAGATCAGATACTGAAGGCTCTGAAGCTGTATATTACGACAAACTAAAGTTTACTCTAAAAAAACTGCACTATCATGCAATAGTGCAGTTTTTAGTTATAAATTCTGCTTATTTCAATTTCGCCAGTGCCGCCTGAATTCTTGAAATCCCTTCTTTTATGTTTTCCATGGAGGTCGAATATGAAATCCTTATATTAGCGCCTGAACCGAAGGCTTCGCCCGGCACTACAGTAACTTTTGCCTCTTCAAGCAGGTAATAGGCCAGATCATAGGAATTGTTTATAACCCTTTCCCCATATTTTCTTCCGTAAAATTCCGTTACATCCGGAAATATATAAAAGGCACCCTCAGGTTTTATGCATTTTATGCCAGGAATTGCAATAAGACTTTCCCATACATAATTCCTGCGCTTTTCAAACTCAGTTACCATCATCTTGATCTGCTCCTGAGGCCCGTTGAGTGCAGCAATGCTTGCATACTGCGAAACAGAAGAGGCACCCGAGGTACTGTGGCTCTGCATCTTGCAGGCTCCGGCAATTATTTCTTTAACTGCAGCAGCATACCCTATCCTCCACCCTGTCATTGCATATGCCTTCGAAACTCCGTTTATTACCACAGCCCTGTCTTTGGGATATACTGCAGCAAGACTCACAAATTTCTGGTCATCGTAGATTAGCTTTTCATATACTTCATCAGAAATTATCAGTATGTCCCTCTTCGCCAGAACCGTCTCCGACAAAGTCTTTAGCTCTGATTCAGTATAGAAAATACCCGTTGGGTTCGACGGGTTGCATAATATAAGAGCCTTCGTCTTGTCCGTAATCGTACTGCTCAGCTGCCCGGGAGTAACCTTAAAACCATTTGTTTCCTCTGTATCCAGAATCACCGGTTTTCCGCCGGCAATTTTCACCATCTCGGGATATGACACATAGTATGGAGCAGGAATTATAACCTCATCTCCTTCGTTTACAACTGCCATTATAACATTAAATATGGCCTGCTTTGCCCCATTCGAAACCATTATCTCATTTAATTCATAATTCAGGTCATTTTCACGTTTCAGTTTGCCTATAATAGCCTTTCTGAGATCAGCCATTCCTTCATTGGTGGTATATTTCGTAAAATTGTTGTCAATGCCCTTCTTGGCAGCCTCTTTGATATGCTGCGGAGTAGGGAAATCGGGTTCACCTACACTGAAATCAACTACGTCTATACCTTCGGATTTCATGATAATTGCCTTTGATGCAATTTTCATGGTGGGAGAAAATATGATGTTGTTTATACGGTCAGAAGTCAAACTCTTTTTATCCTTTCTAAAACTGTCATTGTAAAAAATATTCACAAAGCAGCTTCAATTCAATTCTTTTATTTTTCAATTCAGCAACAAATTTTACAAAAAAAACCCCCCTCCCCTGAGATCAGGAGAGGGGGATCAATATAACTATTCCTTAATATTTTTTCAAATACTTAAGGATTTAACAAGTAACAATGCTACTTTACCTGCGCCAGGCGCCTGGGACCGGCTTTAATAACTTCCTGCGAACAGCCCTTCTCGAAAAGCTTGAAATTTTCAATGAACCTGGCTGCAAGCGCATCATATTTCTTCCAGTATTCATTCTTATCTCCCCAGGAGTTCGAGGGTTCGAGCACATCTTCAGGAACTTCAGGACAGAATAATGGAACTTCAAATCCGAAGAGCTTATCCTTACGGAATTCAACATCGCATAATTTACCATCAAGTGCCGCATTGAGCAGATTGCGCGTATGACGGATGCTGATTCTTTTTCCGACACCAAAGCGTCCTCCAACCCAGCCAGTGTTAACCAGCCAGCAATTTACGTTGTGCTTAAGCATCCTTTGCTTCAGCATTTCTGCATATTCAAAGGGATGACGTACCATGAAAGGCGCTCCGAAACAGGCGCTGAAAGTAATCTGAGGTTCAATCCCCAATCCAATTTCCGTCCCCGCAATCTTTGAGGTATAACCGCTTATAAAATGATATTGTGCCTGTTCGGGACTAAGCTTTGCAATTGGTGGAAGAACCCCTGAAGCATCACACGTAAGGAAAATAATGTTTTTGGGATGAGAATTAACCATCTTCTCAGGTACAATATTGGGTATGAATTCCAATGGATACGATGCACGGGTATTCTCTGTAATATGATCGTCATTCAGGTCGATTAATCTTGAAGTAGGATCATATACAACATTCTCCAGTATTGTCCCGAACCTTTTGGTGCATGCATGTATTTCCGGCTCATGATCAGGAGACAAACGTATGACCTTCGCATAGCATCCGCTCTCAAAGTTAAACACGCCATTCGAGCTCCAGCCGTGCTCATCATCGCCAATCAGTCTTCTCCTGGGATCTGCCGAAAGCGTAGTTTTTCCGGTACCGCTTAGTCCGAAAAATATGGCTACATCTCCCTCTTTGCCTACGTTGGCAGAACAATGCATTGGAAGTACATCATTGAAGGTCAGAAGAAAATTCAGCACCGTAAAAACCGATTTTTTAATTTCCCCGCCATAGAGCGAATTGGCAATAATGCACATCCTTTCTGCAAAGTTCAATATTATTGCCGTTTCGGAACGCGTGCCGTCAATAATTGGGTCCACCTTAAAACCAGGGACAGAAATAACTGTAAACTCAGGAATAAAATTCTTCAGGGCATTCTGGTCCGGAGTAGTAAGTAACATATTGCGCACAAACAGGCTATGCCATGCTTTTTCCGTGATTATCCTTACCGGAAGCCGGTATTCAGGATCTGCCCCTGCAAAACAATCCTGTACAAATAATTCTTCTCCCTGAGCCCATGCCTGAAGTCTGGCAAACATGGAATTGAACTTTTCAAGACTGAATGGACGGTTATATATACCCCACCATATCTTGTCTTCAGTGGATTCTTCCTTTACTATAAATTTGTCTGCGGCTGCGCGTGCGGTGTGTTTGCCCGTGTTTACAATTAAGGGACCGCCTGCTGAAAGATGCCCCTCGTTGCGGAAGATAATCTCCTCATATAAAGCCGGATCAGGCAGGTTCCAGTATACCCTGTCCAGATAATTAAAACCCTGATTCTTCAGTCTGTAATCTGATGCCAGCTCCTGTGCTTCCTTGCTGGCCGGAGTATTGAATTCTAAATATTTGCTCATGCCCAGTCCCTCACTAGTTTACGGTCACCTATGTAAAGCTCATTAGGAGAATTGGGATCCAATGCCCATTTTATTCTCTCTATTCCTTCAGTTATATCCTTTATCGTTCCGCAATAGCTTAGTCTCAGGTACCCTTCCATACCAAACTCCGCACCCGGAACGGTTAAAACCTGGACCTTATCAATCAAAAATTCGGAAAGCTTATTGGAGTTCTTCATATAGTTGCTGAAATCAGCAAAACAGTAAAATGTACCGTCCGGCTTTGTTACTTTAACTCCTTCAAAGGAATGAAGCTGGTCGATCATCACGTTTCTGTTGTTCTCAAGCGTACATCTCAGGCTCTCAACGCTGGATTGGATACCGTTCAATGCACCAACAGCAGCCAACTGCAGTACCACAGAGGGACCAGAAGTCTGATGCCCCTGTATATTGGTCATAGCCTCAATCAGCTTTTTATTCCCAACGGCCCATCCTATCCTGAATCCTGTCATGGCATACTGCTTGGAAATACCATTAATCACAATAAGTTTGGAGTTTTCATTGAGGTTCCTGGCGTGATCATAACAGCTGATGGGCTTCTTGTTGTCGAATATCAGACGATGGTAAATATCATCCATAATCAGATACAGATCGCGCTTCTCACAGAAATCGACTATATCTGCTATGAATTCTTCCGAATACATGGCACCAGTAGGGTTATTGGGACTGTTGATTATTACGGCCTTTGTGTAAGAGCCTACTCTTTGTTCAATATCCTGAATTGTCGGATAAAAACTTCCATCATCAGGCAGGACAGGTACACCTATGGCTCCGCAAAGCTTTGCCATTTCAGGATAGCTCACCCAATAAGGAGCCGGAAAGATTACTTCTTCCTGTGGATTCAGGATGGCCTGCAGGGCAACCATAATTGCCTGCTTGGCACCGCCGGAGGCCATAACATTTGCAGGGGATACTTTTCTGTGATAAAATTCTTCGGTGTAGCGGATTATTGCTTTCTTAAGTGCCGGTATCCCATCAGCGGGGGTATACTTTACCTCTCCCGAATTAAGATTTGCAGCCGCAGCAATAATTGCATCCATGGGAGCTTTACTTTTAGGTTCGCCACCTCCCAGGTGGATGACTGGATCTCCTTTTTCTCTCAGGATAGCAGCTTTTTCATTCAATTTGAGAGTAGGTGAAGCACATACTGTTCTGGCAATTTGACTTAGACTCATTGAACACCCTTAGTTTATTTATTAGATTGAACTTATAAAAAGCAAACTATTTATTTCTGCTGCTCTGAGCAGCATTTTTCATCTAAAGGGAATCAATACCAGAGAACAAGTTCTATATTAAAAACACAAATCCGTGATTGCTTCAGGAAACTTCGGAATGCTACCCGAATTTATTTATTAATGCCTGCCTTACAATTTCGGGAACGAAATCACTGACATCGCTCTTAAGGCTCGCCAGATTTCTGATTATGGAAGAATTAAGGTAGGTATATTTTTCATGCGGCATTAAGAAAATAGTAGTAATATCCCCATCCAGCTTTCGGTTCATCAGGGCCATCTGAAATTCATATTCAAAATCGCTGACAGCCCGCAAGCCCCTGATAATCCCTATGGCTCCTACATTCTTAGCGTGCTCAACCGTTAATCCGTCAAAGGAATCCACTTCAACGTTGCTGAATTCTTTCAGACTTTCCTTCAGCATTTCTGTTCTTTCTTCCACCGTAAAAAGCGGCGTCATTTTGTTGGGATTCCGTGCAATAGTAACGATAACACTGTCAAATAGCTCACAGGCACGCTTAATGATGTCTATGTGCCCGAATGTTACAGGATCAAAAGTACCGGGATATATTACTCTTCTCATATATTACAGACTATTTTTGGAGTAAGATCGGAACAGTTTTTTACTTTAAGTCCGACCCTCTCGCATTTGTCCTACAATTATAAGAACTTAAAGATTTCATAGCAAGAGATTAGCCTAATATCTTTAATTTTTACAGGAAAAATTAAAAAAGATCGGTCAAAAATGAAGATTTTAAAGGCAGGTGCTTATTCTTCTATATCTGAAACTTCCTCAGTATCAGGGGCATCTGTCCCAAACTGATAAAGCAGTGTATCACCGATCCTTTTGAATGGTTCAAGCTCAAAGCTTTTTACGTCTTTATCCATTGTCTGAATAGAACGTTCCACGACGAGAATGCCGCCCGGAGAGAGAAAATTATTTTTAAGGAGATTTTTCACCACCTGGTGTATATCATCCTTGAAAAAAGGCGGATCAGCAAGTATCAGGTCGTATACAGGATGCGTTGAAATAGTGGAAAATCTGAGGGCTTCCATTTTGAATATTTTATATGCAAAACCGGAATTCATTGACTTAATATTGCTTTCCAGGATTTTGTAAATTGGGAAATTTTTCTCAATAAAATGAACTTCTGATGCACCACGGCTTATGCATTCCAGCCCAAGGGAGCCGGAACCCGCATATATATCCAGGACTTTGATACCTTCAAAATCAATCCTGTTGTTAAGCAGATTAAACAGGGTTTCCCTTACCCGGTCTGTCGTAGGACGCGTAAATTTCGTGTCAGGGACCTTAAGAGTCCTGCCCCTGAATATGCCCGATATTATTCTCATTATACTAACCTGTAGGCAATTCCTGCAGCAGAGGAAAAGGAATTGGATCTTTCTGTAAATGCCTTTAATTCAAAAAGCTCTGGATTAACCTTAATCTCTTCAAAAGGATTAAAGCGGCTAAAGTTTATATTAAGCTTTTCTTTTGCCTTTTCGATCATGGAATCCGAGATGTTATCACCGGCAATAAATGAACGCGAAATGAAACCCGGATCAATGTTCAGCTCACGGCTGACATTTATTTCTTCGGCCAGCCGCGGAATGATCTCACTGGCATTGGCAATAGGAATAACCTTAAAGTGAATAGGTTTGCCGTTTAAAAGGAAGATTAATGAGAGGTGGCTTCCTGTAATGTAAACACTAAGAACCACTTCCTGTTCGGTAAAACAATTTATTAAAGAAATAACCCGGTCGGATGCTATATGAACATTGTCGATATACTTTAATTTAAGTTCGTTCTGAAGGCAGAAGTTGTTCAGAAGCTTAAGATACTTCCTGAATGTGGAAATGACTATGGCAGCCCTGCCTTTGTTATTCTGACTTTCAACTTCAATATTCTGTGCTACGATTTCATCCTCGGAAATCTTTGGGTACAGGACTGATAATTCCCACTTAAAATGTTCCAGAAGATCGCTTTGGACCAGCGTACTGTCAAAAGGAAGTTTTACTACGTGAAAAAAATCATGCGGCAGGGTAAAAGATACGAGCTTGCTTTTCAGTGGCCTTCTCATTACCATTTCATCAAATGCATTCTGCAGTATGGATATTACTTTTGTTTCCTTGGCATTAAGGTCAAGAAATTCGTTAAAATATTCTTCATCAACATTTTCAATTGTAAACTCCTCACCTGAGTAATTCACTTCAACTAATTGCATTTTGGAATTAGTAATATTTATTCCGGCATGGTTCTGAAACATTGGCATATTTCTGTTTTACTCCCCGGGATTACAATTAATCCTGTTTAATACTATTCAAGACTAGAAACTATCTGACAAAAATATATTTTCCGATTTTCTGCATTTTAGAAGGACCTATACCACTAACCTCTTCAAGTTCCTCAATGCTCCTGAAACTTCCCTTCTCTTTTCTCAATTCAAGAATCTTAACGGCAGTTTTCTCTCCTATTCCCGGAAGTGATGAAAGTTCATTTATACCGGCAGTATTCAGGTCTATGCTCTTTTCAGCCGGCAGCACCTTCCTGCTACGGGATATTTCGGATCTGTTTAATTCAAGCACATCCTGCTTGTTAACTGCAGTCTTAGTCTTTTTTACCTCAGCAATATCAGCCAATTCAAATGAGTCCGAGGCAAAGAAAAGGCTGTCGCTGCTGGTATAATCGAAATTATTATGATTTTTTGAAGCCGGGCTGACCTGATAATATTTTACAAGCAGCCCTATAAAAAAAATTCCGGCCAGTGAAGTAATTACTATAAATTCGGTGTGGGTAAAACCTAATTTACCAGCAATCTTCTTTAGTTGCATGACCTCAGCCTGATACTTTAATGTTTGGTAATTCAGCAAGCTCTTTTAAGAGTTCTTTTTCTTTTGAATTTACCTTATTGGGAACGTGTATATTGATTTTAACAAGCTGGTCACCAGCCCCGTGTCTGTTCAGGTGCTGGATCCCCTTTTCCCTCATCTTTAAAAACTTTCCTGGCTGTGTACCGGCATCAATCTTTAGTTTTGCCTTGCCGGTTAGTGTTGGAACTTCAACTTCAGTTCCCAGCACTGCCTCAGGATAGCTCAGGGATAATTCATATATAATATCATCACCTTCACGGGTAAAGAATTCATGCGGGAGTTCCTCGAAGACTATTATTATATTGCCGGCCTGCCCATTTCTCTTTCCTGCATTTCCCTCACCGCGCATGGTCATATAGCTGCCGTTTGTTACGCCTGCAGGAACATTAATTTTTATTGTTGATTCCCCGTATACTCTTCCGTCACCCGAGCAGTTCTTGCAGGGATTATCGATAACAGTACCTTCCCCATCACAGTTTGCACATGCTGTGATATTGACAAATTGGCCGAAAACAGACCTTGAAACAGATCTGACTTCTCCGGCACCATTACATACAGGGCAGGTTTTTACCGAGTTTCCGCCTTTGGCTCCGCTTCCGTTGCATACTTCACATTTTATGTGCTTCTTAATTTTTATTTTCTTAGTAACACCGGTAGCTATTTCCTCCATGGCCAGCTTTAATACAACCTTTAAGTCACTACCCGGAGTACCCGTTCCCCTCTTTCTGCCTCTCGATTGTGTTGATGAGCCAAAAAAGTCGTCGAATATGGAACCTCCACCCCCAAAGCTGCCACCGCCGAATATATCAGAGAAGTGTGAGAAGATATCATTAATATTGCTGAAACCCTGAAAATCCTGTCCGCCCCTTAAACCGTTATGACCAAACCGGTCATACTTTGCTTTCTTATCATCGTTACTTAATACTTCATAGGCTTCTGCCGCCTCTTTGAATTTTTCTTCGGCGCTTTTGTCATCCGGATTCCTGTCAGGGTGAAACTGCATAGCCAGCTTTCTGTAGGCTTTTTTTATATCATCCTTGGAAGCATTTCTATCAATACCCAACACTTCATAATAATCTCGTTTGTCCATTCTGTTTGTGATCCTTTAGTGATTCCTAGTAATTTTAATTTCTTTCATTATTACAAAAGCGGCTCTAACGCCGCTCAGGCAAAAAATTCAATTCAGTTTTATAATCGAACTTCACGATCAGACAGTTGAGTTTTCATCGCTTACAATTACCTTTGCATGACGGATAACCTTATCCTTATAGAGATAACCGGGTTCGACTACTTCTACTACTGTATGAGGAGCTACACCCGGAGCTGTCTGCTGCAGCAATGCTTCATGAAAATTGAAATCAAACGGCAATCCTTTTGCTTCAATCTTCTTTACTCCCTGCTCATCGAGCACTTTGCTGAATTTGTTAAGGACCATCTGGAGTCCTTCCTTCAGTGCTTCAATGTTATTTGATTCTTTGGCATGGTTGAGCGATCTTTCCAGATCATCATAGATCGGAAGGACTTTTATAATGAAAGATTCAGCGGCATATTTCAACCAGTTCAGCTGTTCGTTCTCTGTCCTTCTCTTATAATTATCAAATTCTGCGGCTCTTCTTAGTACCTTATCCTTGAGGTCAGCAACTTCTTTTGCCAGCCTCTCATTTTCTTCCTTCAGAGCCTTGAATTCCGGACTCTCAACAATTGCCTCGTTTTGCTTTACCTCTGCAGACTCCCCTTCTTCACTCCCGGTTAAAACATTTGTTTCCATGTCCGGACTGTTGTGCGGCTTGCTCTTATCTTTTGTATTTCTTTCTATTTTAATTTCGGCGGAGCTGTTCCCCCTGTTTTTTTCTTCCTTTTTATCCTTATTCATATCTTTTCCCTTTCTCCTTTTCAAAATTCAATGGTTATATATGACTATATTATTTTGATTTACCTGATTAATAACTGCCATCTATTTTGTACTTCCTCTTTTCATATACTCCGATAATACTTCAGCAGCATAGACGATCGTAGCAATGACTTTGGGATAATCCATTCTGCGGGGACCCACTATCCCAATAGTCCCGGAAACATCGTCTATTTTATACTCCTTCGTTATAAGACTGTACTCATTCAGCTTTTCGGATTGGTTTTCCTTGCCTATCTTGATAATAAGATCATCTTCGGAACCCATCTTGTTGTTCATTATGTGTATTATTACATCCTTATCTTCAATCAGCTCAATAATGCTCTGAAAATGTTCATGCTTTTCAAATTCAGGCTGCCGTAGTATATTCTTTGCCCCTGTTATTATGGCTTTATCCGACTTTTTGACGTCAGTAAATATTTTATCCGCCGAATCCAGGAAAACCCTGATAATCGGTTTATAGTTGTCACTAATATCCTTCAGCCTTTCACCAAAGGTTCTCTTTATCTCAGATAATGTCAGTCCTGCCAGACGTTCATTCAACAGTCTCTGTACAGATTCTATATACTCACCGTTAAATTCGGCATTCAGCTCCAGGGTAATGGTCTTGACCAGGCCGGATTTGATACTGACAACCACCAGAATGCGCATCGTAGTCAGCTGCACGATCTGAATTTTTTCCAGAATTCCCGTATCTAATTTAGGATAAGTAACGCAGGCCAGTTGATTTGTGATATCACTCAAAATAGTAGAGGTAACCATTATTAAATCGTCAGTCTCCTCCATAAACGTCTTGAGCTCATGCAATATGGTATCCCTCTCCCTTTCAATGAGAAACGGGGGCTCCATCAGGCTATCTACATAAAAACGATAGCCTTTATCCGTCGGTATGCGTCCTGCAGAAGTATGAGGGTGGTTTAAATAACCCGCATCCTCCAGATCGGCCATTATATTCCTGATCGTCGCTGGCGAAAGCCCAAGGCCATAGCTTCTGGCAATGTTGTTTGAGCCTACAGGATTGGCCGTAAGTACAAATTGCTGAATTATATTCCGCAATATTGTCTTTTCTCTGTCACTTAATTCTATCGGTTCCATACCTGAATACTATTTGAATTTATATATGAACTCATTTTTTCAGGTTTAAATATATTAAAAAAAATACAATTTTTCACTGAATTCGGGCGTCCTGTTGCTGCTGCCCCCTTCAACGTACTTATCATGACAGTAGTTCAAAATACTCATTTTTTTTGTTTTAAATGTGAATATTAGGTAATTTACGGGTAAAAAATCAGAGGAAAAATTGGAATCTAACTATAAATCTGCAGGTGTTGACATCCGGGCCGGCGAGGAATTTGTAAACAGAATCAAATCCCACGTAAAATCCACTTTTAACAGCAATGTGCTGATGGATATAGGCCATTTCGGGGCCTTTTTTGATGCTACATTCCCCGGTTATGAACATCCGGTGCTGGTATCAAGCGTTGACGGTGTGGGAACCAAGCTTAAAGTAGCTTTCATGATGGATAAACACGATACTGTAGGTCAGGACCTGGTTAATCACTGCGTAAATGATATAGCAGTATGTGGGGCAAAACCCCTCTATTTTATGGACTATATGGCCTTTGGAAAGCTTTATCCCTATAAAGCTGAGAAAATTATTGAAGGCTTTTCAATTGCATGCCGGCAGAACGGCTGCGCCTTGATTGGTGGTGAAACAGCCGAAATGCCGGGACTCTATGCCCAGGATGATTATGATCTTTCAGGAACGATAGTAGGTGTAGTGGAAAAAAACCGCATAATTGACGGTAAAAACATAACAAAAGGCGACGTGCTGCTTGGATTCCGCTCTACCGGCCTGCACACAAACGGTTATTCACTGGCCAGAAACATACTGCTTAACAATTATAGTTTATCTGAGACGCCTGAAGGTCTTTCCAACTCTCTGGGAGAAGAACTTCTGAGAGTGCATAAATCCTATCTTTCCTTAATAAGCCAGTTGAAGGAAAACATGGAGATAAAAGGCTTTTCACATATTACCGGCGGCGGAATCATTGGAAATACCAAAAGAATTATCCCCCAGGGATTATCACTTAAAATAAACTGGCAGGCATGGGAACTGCCCCCCATCTTCCGGCTTATACAAAAAACCGGAAACGTCAGGGACGAAGAGATGAGAGAAGTATTTAACCTGGGAATCGGTCTGATAGCCATCGTCAAAAGTGATGAGACCGGAAAGGCAGTAGAACTGGCTAAAGCAATCGGCGAAGAAGCTATTATTATTGGTGAAGTGGCCTGATAATTCTCTCCCCTGGCCTTCTTGTATGCATAAATTAACCCGGTTCCGGCAGAAGTTTATTGCGGAATAAGAATTACAGGCAGGACACTTTTTATTTAATGATTTACTTTGTACCTTAGGTAAAATACAGGCTTTTAATTAAGAAAGTAAATTGTGAATAATAAAGTAACCTTCTTTTTATTACCTCTGTTATTATTGTTCTATGGCTGCGGGGGAGGCATCTCCCCCGAGCCCGAAAATCCACCCCTGCAGACCGGGTTCGGCGGTACAGTCATATTTAAGGGCACCTGGCCTGAAAATGTGCGCAGAACCCACATCGTGGCATTTAAAAACCCGCTTAATTCCCCCAGCGATTTTAATGCGCTTAACCTCGCATTTGTAAGCGATAGCATCCCATATGGAGTCACTAATATTGTCTATAGTTCCCTTATCAACCCTCTTCTTGAAATCAAACCGGGGAAATATTCATATGTGGCAGTGGCACAGTCAGGAACCCAGACAATCTCATTGGACAGAAAAGATTGGACTGTGGTGGGTATTTTTTATGCCGTGAATGATACTACAAAACCGGGTGAACTGGTAATACCGGAGGGTAAATTCATCGGCGATGTTGACATAATATGTGATTATAATAATCCCCCGCCCCAGCCGCCGGGTGGATGATATGGATAATTGGCATCGTAGAGTCAGGTTTATATATAATCCACTTATTAAAGAAATAATTTGATGAAAATTCTTTTAATAACTTTGTGCTTGTTGGGTTTTAACTCCCTTTTCGCTCAAACAGGCGCTATTTTGGGAAAAGTAACCGATAAGCAGGGTAATCCTCTTAGTGGGGCAAATGTCTTTGTAAAGGGTACTACCATGGGGGCCTCAACTGACCAGCTGGGTAATTTCCGGATTGAAAGACTCCGTTACGGCACCTACAACCTGGAAATCTCAATGCTTGGTTTCGAAAAGAAAATTACTGGTAATATAGTTCTTGAAGAGGCTCTGTTAAGGATAAATATTCAGCTTGAGGAAACAGCCCTTCTTTCCAAACAGGTAATCGTAACGGCCAGCAAATATGAGCAGCAGGTAACCGACCTTCCTGTCAGTGCAGCCGTAATAGGCTCCGACAAAATTGCTGAAAGAAATATTATCTCTCTGGATAATGCAATGCGCTATGCTCCGGGCGTAAGCATGAATCTTGATCAGGTTAGCATCCGGGGTTCAAGCGGCTACAGCAGAGGAGCAGGCACAAGAGTGCTGGTGGCAATGGATGGAATCCCGCTCTATACAGGAGACACAGGCGAGATCATCTGGGAAATCATCCCGGTCACGGAAATTGACAGAGTGGAAATAATAAAGGGTGCAGCCAGCTCGCTTTATGGATCTACTGCAATCGGTGGCGTTATAAATGTAATTACTAAGGATATCTCCAGGGAACAGTTCACTTATGTCAAAGGCTACTTTGGCCTCTATGATAAACCTAGTTACAGCGAATGGGATTGGTCCGGCAAGTACAGGCCTTATAATGGACTTACACTCACTCACTCAGGCAGCGTCAGCAGCTTAGGATATACTCTTTCTTTAACGCGTACCGAAAATTCCGGATATAGGCAGGATGACTATTTCAAGAGATATACAGGTTTTGTGAAAACAGTTTATAATTTTACCCCAAAATCCTCGCTTACACTCTTAGCAAACTATATGGGTCAGACCAGGGGCAACTTTATCTACTGGAAAGATGCAGGACACGTGCTGCAGCCCCGGGATGCTGATCAGGGACAGCGCGTTCTTTCCGACAGATATATGCTGGAACTGATGTACAAGAATGTAATTAGCCCTGATTTGTTTTTAACTATCCGGTCCAGCTATTATCATACAAAATGGAACGATGAAACTTCCAGCCATGACACTTCGGCCTCGGGATTATTAAGAGGCGAAATTCAGGTAAACTACCGACTGAGCCAGAAACTGTTCCTAACTTCTGGTGTGGAATCTACCACAGGGAATGTAAACTCAAACCTTTTTGGCAAGCCACATTCGTTCGGCACAGGAGTATATACCCAGGCTGATTATAAATTAAATTTCCCATTGACGCTTTCAGCGGGCGTAAGATTCGATTACAGTAAACTGGATACTCTAAGTGGCCTCAGCTCCCTCTCCCCGCGCATAGGGGTTAATTATAAACTTTCCGGGGAGACTGTCCTGAGAGCATCAGCAGGCAGGGGATTCCGGGCTCCGACACTGGCTGAAACCTCTACAAGCACAACTGCCGGTGGATTAAAGATAAAGCCTAATCCCTATCTTAAATCGGAAACTAACCTGTCTCTGGAAGCCGGCATAAACCAGAGCTTTGGAAATTTTATAGAAGCGGATCTGGCAGTTTTCCGCAATGAATACTACGATTTTATTGAACCGGGTGTCGATCCTTCTGATGGACTGATCATCTTCAGGAACCTTACCCGAGCCAGAATCCAGGGAACAGAGTTCAATATGGTATTTAATCTGATCCCTGAACGGTTAAACCTTAATATAAACTATGTTTACCTGTGGGCAAGAAATATTGAAAAGAACTCACCTTTAAAGTACAGGCCCCGCCATTTATTCTACTCTTCTGTAGACTTCAAAATAGGTGCATTTCAATTTGGAACAGATTTCCGTTTCTGGAGTAAAATTGAAGCGCTGGATTACGAACTTGTGGATCTGGGACTGGTTAAAGACGGAGATAAACGCGTCCCTGTTTATGTTTTAGATTTCAGAACAGGTTATAATTTGTTATCTTTGGGATTGCCGGGAAAGATATTGTTAAATATTAATAACCTGCTGAATTATAATTACATTGAAATTATTGGTAACCTTTCCCCGATCAGAAATGCATCTGTTGGACTGGAAATGGTGTTCTGAAAACCCCCAAATCTTTCAGCTCAGACATCTAACAAGCGGTGCAGCATTCTGAGGAGTACCAGATTCAGCACCATTTGTTTGTTAAATAAATCTGAAGAGTTAAAATGTTTGTTGACACACACGCACATCTGTTTTACCCTAACTTTAATGGTGAGATTGGCGACGTTCTTGAACGCGCCAAAAATTCGGGAATCGATTACATAATTGTCCCGGGTACCGACCTTGCTAGCTCTGTGCAGGCAGTCGAACTGGCCGAAAAGTATGATTTCATTTATGCCGCAGTAGGAATCCATCCGCACGATACAAAAGAATGGACTGACAGCCTGCTGGATAATCTGGAGGAACTGGCAAAAAATAAAAAAGTAGTGGCTATTGGAGAAATTGGTCTGGATTATTATTACGACTTTTCGCCTAAGGAAAAACAGATAGATGCACTCGACAGCCAGATAATCCTGGCATTAAAACTGAACCTGCCCGTAATACTTCATAACAGAGAAGCTGATACTGATATTATGAACATATTACGTTCGTACAAGAATACTGATCTCAAAGCTCAGCTCCATTGCTTCTCAGGCTCGCTGGCTGATGCGCGCGAACTTATTGCCATGAATCACTTCCTGTCCTTTACAGGAAATATTACTTTCCAAAAGGCTGATTCCCTGAGGAATGTACTGCAAAATATTCAGGTGGAAAATCTTCTGCTGGAAACAGATTCTCCTTTTATGACTCCTGTTCCTCACCGCGGCAAAAGAAATGAACCTTCCTATATTAATCTGATTGCTGAAAAAATTGCTCAGCTGCAAAACATAACGGTTGATAACGTGGCCCAGGCAACTTCATTTAACGCCTTCAGGCTCTTTGGAATTGGTACAAAACCGGGCGTAAGCTACACATACAAAATCGGTAACTCACTTTATATAAACGTCACCAACCGCTGCAACGCAGATTGCACATTCTGTGACAGAAAAGGTGAGGCCGCAATAAAAGGCTATAGCCTGAAGATGACCAGGTCAGAAGAACCATCTGCTGAAGTGTATATCAGGGAAATTGGTGATCCTTCACAATATGAAGAAATAGTTTTCTGCGGTTATGGCGAGCCTACGATCCGCTGGGATGTTGTAAAGGCAATTGCAAAGTATGTGAAAGACCATAACGGTAAAACCAGACTCAATACAAATGGACACGGCAATTTTATCAATAAGCGCGATATCACTCCGGAACTGAAAAACCTGATCGACACGGTTTCCATAAGCCTGAACTCTGTCGATCCTGAACAGTATGCCAGCCTGATGAAAGTAGATCCTGCAATGCACACAGAAATGCTGGATTTTGCTAAACGCGCCAACCAGTATTCAAACGTCGTAATGACTGTCGTGGGTATTAACGAGATAGATATCGAAAGAGCAAAAATATTCGTTCAGGAAGAGCTAGGTCTTGCCTACAGAACCCGGCCTTACTTCTAGCATGCTTGGGTGAAACTGCTTGTAAGATTTAACAACTGTAACTTATTCATTAACACTACTACTGTAAATCGCCATGAAATATTTAACGAGATTTTTCTCAGCCTGTATACTGTTAATTATTCTCTCAGGTTTTTGTTTTGGCCAGCAGGATCTTAAGTCGAGGCTGGACGTAATACTCTCTGACAGCCTGTTTGAATCAACAGCAGCTTCTGTTGATATATTTGACCTTACATCAAAAGAGCCCCTGTATCAGAAGAACAATAAACTGCTGCTGCGCCCAGCCTCAAATATGAAGATCCTTACAACTTCTGCAGGATTGTATTTTCTGGGCCCTGAATATAATTTTCAAACTTCGGTCTATTATACTGGTAAAATTGTTGGTTCAGTTTGTACTGGCGACATATATATTCAGGGTAAAGGGGATCCTGATTTTAGTGTTCAGGACCTGGACTCTCTCATTGACCGGATCCGCGCTTTAGGAATCAGGAAGATTAAAGGGAATATCTACGCCGACGTGTCATACATGGATTCGCTCTTCTGGGGAAAAGGCTGGATGTGGGATGATGATCCTTCAACAGATGCCCCCTATCTTTGTCCCCTGAATATAAACAGCAACACAGTCACAGTGAGTATAACACCTGGGGCAATCGGCGCTCCGGCCAGCGTAAACACATTTCCGCAGACCGGTTTTTTCAAAATCATTAATCACTCGGTTACTATATCCTCAGATACGTCTGACTTTAAGTGGGACAGGGACTGGCTGCACAGAACGAATAATATAGTTCTCCAGGGCAAACTGTCCTATAAGGATACAATCCAAAGCGAGATAAATGTTTATAACCCCGTTTGCTATTTCCTGACCCTTCTTAAGGAACGCCTGATACAAAAAGACTTACAGTTTTCAGGAACAATCGATACGGCAGCTGTTCCAAAGACCGCACGACTGATCAATACTCTTAACAGAGCATTCGGAGAGGTAATTGTAAACCTGAACAAACAAAGCGATAATCTGAGCGCTGAGATGACTCTAAGAGCCCTGGCTTATAAATTTTTTAATAAGCCGGCAACTCCTGAAAACGGCATTAAATTGGTCGACAGCCTGATAACACTTGCTGGTTTGAACTATAAGTCATACAGAATCGTGGATGGCTCAGGAGTATCCCACTATAATCTGATATCATCCGAACTACTTCTTGGTATTTTGAAATATATGTATTACTCAAGACCTGCACTTTTCAATATTCTTTATGAGTCATTCCCCATTGCCGGGGTTGACGGCTCACTCAGAAACAGAATGAAATATAGTGCGGCCTTCAATAATGTGCACGCAAAGACCGGAACCCTGAGCGGGGTAAGTTCACTTTCCGGATATGTGACGGCGGCCAATAAGCACATGCTCGGCTTTTCCATTATTATTCAGAACTACACAGGCAGCTCCAGAAGAGCAACTGAAATACAGAATGAGATCTGCCGTACACTGGCTGAGTACGGACAGACTAATGATATTCTGATTAAAAATAGGTAATTTGTAATTTTACTTCATCAGTAATTAATTTATCCTTATTTTAGATATGGAAAACCCATGAAAGAATTTTCTCAACCAATTACGAAATTTATCTGCATTATTATAATTATGTCATTTGGTTTTATATCCTGTAACAAAAAGGAAGAAAGTCCCAAACCGGAAACCCCTTTTTCCCTCAAATCCCAGGTAAATGCTCCCCAGTTTTCGGGTAAGAATGTTTATCAGCAAGTGGAAAAACAGCTCAGCTTCGGTCCCAGAAACCCTGGTTCTGCCGGCCACCAGCAGGCGCTCTATTACCTGACTAACGAGATGAAAAAATATGCTGATACAATCCAGCTTCAGAATTTCAACTTCACAGGTTATGACAACCAGGAGCTCAGCCTAACTAATGTAATTGCCAGGTTTAATCCCTCGGCAAAGCACAGAATATTCTTTTGCGCACATTGGGATACCCGTCCCAGGGGAGAACACGATAAGGATCCCAATAAGAGAAATCTTCCCATCCCGGGAGCCAATGACGGAGGCAGCGGAGTTGGTGTTCTGCTGGAGTTAGCAAGAATTCTGAAGGAACACCCGGTTAATTACGGCATAGATTTGATTCTCCTGGATGGAGAGGATTATGGTAAGGAAGGCAGCCTTGATTACTATTTTCTCGGGTCTAAATACTTCGCCGCTCAAAACGCTGCAGATTACAAACCCGCTTTCGGTATACTGCTTGACCTGGTCGGTGATAAGGAGGCCGTCTTTAATAAAGAGGGATTCTCAATGCTTTTTGCCCCTGATATAGTAAATATGGTCTGGAGCATTGCCAGGAAAGTAAACGCAACTGCTTTTAACGAAGGCGAAGGCAACAGAATTGAAGATGACCATGTTCCTCTTAATCAGGCCGGAATTACTACAATTGATATTATTGATATCGACCTGGTTGGAGCCGATACCCCGGTTGAACGCAGGAATTACTGGCACTCCCAGAAGGATAATATGGAAAACATAAGCGAAAGCACGCTGCAGCAGGTTGGAAATGTATTAACATACCTGATTTACAGCCTGGACTTCAATAAACCGGTGGCTTAGCACATAAGGTAATTATTAACAACTTTTTGACATTCAAATTTGGAGATTTTTGTGAGGCACTTTAAGGAATTTACAATAAACACTGAACCATTTTTACCTGAACTTATTAGCGGCGTTCTCTGGGACCTGGAGATTACAGGCATTACGGAAGAGGATACGGGCCTAAAGGTATTTTCAGATGCCGGGAAGGTTAATAAGAATGAAATTGAGAGTTTGCTCGATGCCATCAAGGCACAGGGACTCATTACCTCATTCAGCGTGGATGAATATGAATTTGAGGACAGGAACTGGAATGAGGAATGGGAAAAATCGCTCAATGTAATTGAAGTATCAGACAGGATTGTCATAAAACCCAGCACAAGGGAATATAAGGCCAAAGATAACCAGCTGGTACTTACTATTGATCCCAAGATGTCATTCGGTACCGGCGAACACCAGACAACCCGCCTCATGTTACTTATGATCGAAAAATATGTCCAAAATGATGCTTCAGTACTGGACGTGGGTACAGGAACCGGTGTATTGGCAATTGCAGCTGTAAAACTTGGAGCAAAAAATGCCGTGGCTATCGACAACGATGAATGGTGCTACGATAACGGAATAGAAAACTGCCAGATAAATTCCGTAGCAGATTCAGTAGAAATCAGATTGGGTGAAATCAGCCAGGTTGAAAAGAAAGACTTCGATTTAGTGCTGGCAAACATCAATAAAAACATACTCATGGAAATAAGTACCGAATTGAGAGATCACATGAAGGAAGATGGAACACTGATACTCTCAGGACTATTGTTCTCAGACGAAGAAGACATAAAAAACAATTACGGCAAAGCCGGCTTTGCCGTAATAGATAAAGAGCAAATGAATGAGTGGATCTCACTCGTCATGAAGTTAAGAGTCTGAAAACTGCCCTTATTATTTCCTGTCCGCATCCAGTTTGCTGAGCAGTCTCATTAACTGTTCCTGCTCCTCATGACTTAATGCTTCTGTCACCTTCAAGATGGCTTGTGCCTGCAGGGGGAAAAGCTTCTCGATCTTTTCCCTTCCTTTGGAAGTAAGTTCCGCAATAATTATTCTTCTGTCTTCCAAAGAGGGGACCCTGCGCACGAGTTCTTCTTTTTCCAGATTGTCCACCACACACGTGATGTTTGCTCCGCTGACAAAAAGCTTCTCGCCAATTTTTTTCAGGGGCATTGGTCCCGAACTGAAAAGTACTTCCAGCACATTATATTGCGGACCGGTCAGGTTATGTTCAAAAACGGTCCTGATCTGTAATTTCCTGTACTTTTCGTAAGTCTGAAATAGTTTTTCCCAAATATTCAGCGCATGCCTTGTTCTTACATCTGTCGTCATAATCAAATCCAAACATTTTATGAATTACGCCACTTTTTTTAATTCTTTTCTTAGCATTTTATAATCAGGAACAATCCCTTCCACCAAATTCCAGAAATCCTTCGAATGATTCATCTCCTTGAGATGGCATAGCTCATGTACAATCACATAATCTATAATAGCACTGCTGTAAGACATTAGTTTAAAATTAAACGATAAATTCCCGCCCCTTGAACAGCTTCCCCACCTGGTCTTTTGCCCTCTGATGGTTATTTTGTTTACCCTGAATCCATGCCGGGCTGCCATTTCGCGCACCCTGCCGGGAATGTACTGCTCAGCTTTCAACCTCAACCAGGCGCTATAAATTGTACCCAGTGAAACTTTATCCCCTTCAGGACTTAATATCCTCAGCGTGTCCTCGTTAAGTTCTAACCTGTGCCTTCTTAATGATTCATCATATCTATGCTCAATACCCAGTTTCCGGCCAAAAAAAAGATAGTTTTCCTGCCCTTTGGAGATTTTTTTAAGGTGCTTAACGACCCAATCACCCTTGCTTGTTAAGAAACGCTCAACCTCTCTGAATGAAATACCATAAGGAACTATTACTTCCAAACCCTTGTCTGTACTAACCTGTAGCCTCATATATCTGGCTTTTTTACTGATCCTCAATTTATAATCGTATTCAGTCTTGTCAATTGTAATCTTTTTATAATCCAAGTTTTATGCTGCCGTTAATTAAATCTCAATAAAAATATACTCATTTTTTTTTATATTCAGTATAGTAATGAAAGTGGAAAAAATAAGAACTTTAATTATTTGAATTTTTTGGAACTTTTTGACGGATTTTACCCGAAATAAATACCTCCGGAAATTGTGGATTTTCAAAAAAAATCTTCATAAAATTTATTTCAATTTGATTTGAAAGTATTTTCGTATAATTTATATTTACAATATGTGTTTAGCAATGGTATGTTTAACAAAATAAGTGCTTAAGTTGAATACAATTCCTATTGAGAAATTTAATCAGTTCGTTCTGCATGCTTTAGAGGGCAGGTCTGCAGCAAATACTCTGGCCTCATTTGTATTGAAAGCAGATGATTCTCTAATGATTCAAAAAGTTAAAAAGCTCTCTCTTGACTATGAAAAGTCATTCTACTGGGAAATTCCCGATAAAAACACCCGGATGCTTGCCCTTGGAGAGCTCATTTCTGTTTCTGAAAACGGCAAGGGTAGATTTGCAGCTATTGAAAAACGCATTAAGCTGATAAAGGAAAATTTTGTGTCAAACTGGCACGAATACGAGGATGTTTCAATTCCACTTTTTGTTGGTGGCATGAAGTTCACATCTGAAAATGAATCGGAAGTCTGGGAAAATTATTCTGATTCAAACTGGTTTGCACCGAAAATCCTGATACTTAGTGAAGGCAGTGATGTTTATATTATATACAATTTCCTGCTCTCCTCAGACTCCTTGAAGGAAAAGCTGAAGAATGAGTTTGAACTGAAGATCTCTTCGCTTTTTTCGCCAAAGGAGAACCATAACCCGACGTCTAAACCACAAATACAGAGTATTGCAGGCAATACTCCCAAAGATAAAAAGAAGTGGATGGAAAGCGTTAAAAAGGTTATCAGTCTGATAGAAGCAGGTGAATTGAAAAAGGTTGTGCTTTCCCGCTGTCTTGAGCTTAAGCTCAACGAGGAGCCGTATATTTATGATCTGCTGGAGCAGCTGAAGCAAAATTATCCGGGCTGCTACCTGTTTGCATTCCATTCAGGCAAATCCACCTTCTTTGGGGCCTCTCCCGAAAAACTGGTACGCATGAATGAGGAATGGGTTGAAGCCGATGCCCTGGCAGGCAGCGCTCCACGGGGAAAAGATGAGCTTGAGGATAAAATGTTTGAGGAGCAACTGCTGAAAAGCAATAAGGACCTTCATGAACATAATACGGTCGTAAGCTACATAGGGAGTCTCTTTTCCGGCTTTTCTAAACATATAGATTATGATAGTGTTCCAAAAATTAAAAAATTAAAAAACATTCAGCATCTCTGGACACCTGTCAGGGTAAAGCTGAGTACCGATCACAAAATATTCAATATAATGGAATGTCTTCATCCGACACCCGCTGTATGCGGTATCCCTCAGATTGAAGCCCTGAATACTATTAAAAAAATTGAAGATTATCACAGGGGCATGTACGCCGGTATAATCGGTTGGTTTAACTTTAATAAAGAGGGTGAGTTTGCAGTAGCAATCAGATCTGCACTGCTCAAAGGGAAAAAACTGTATGCCTTTGCAGGTGGTGGAATTGTCGAAGGTTCAGATCCTGCACTGGAATACAAGGAAACTGAACTCAAACTAAGACCCATTCTCGCCCTTTTTAATAATGAAAATTAGAGTAAACAGAAATATAATTTGGACTGAAGCTTTCGTTGATGAATTGGCAGGTCTGGGGGTAAAATATGCCTGCATCTCGCCGGGATCAAGAAACACCCCCCTTACGGTGGCTTTTGCCGGTCACAAACAAATCACCCCGTATCTCTTGGTAGATGAACGCTCAAGCGGATTCTTTGCTCTGGGACTCGCAAAAGCCTCTGGCTCTCCCATTGCCCTGATCTGCACTTCCGGTACTGCAGCCGCAGAATTCTATCCGGCCATTATTGAGGCTTACCAGCAGCATATCCCTCTTATTGTATGCACGGCTGACCGCCCGCCCGAATTGCAAAACCGGGGGGCTAACCAGACCATACACCAGGATGGAATTTACAAAAACCATATTTGCTGGTCCAAAAATGCCGGACTCCCTGAGGTAAGCAGAAAAAAACTTAATAGCGTGAGAAAACTGGCTCAAACGGCATTTTATAAGAGTTCTGCACATGGCCCGGTACACGTTAACTTCCCTTTCAGAAAACCCCTGGAGCCCTTTGTATTTACAGACGACGTGGATGAATTACTGCTTCAGAAAAAAAATGAATCAATAATTCCGGAAAAACCTGACGCTCCCCCCGTTATCAACAGAGAAATGATAAATGAAGTATTTAGCCTGCTTCAGCAAAAGAAAAGAATCCTTATTCTGTCAGGACCAGATGAGGCTGCACCTGATTTCCCATGCACTCTGCAGTTTCTTGCTGCCAGGTTGAATTTACCCATTCTGGCCGATGGTGCCTCTCAGCTCAGAAACGGCAGCCATTCAAAACAGAATATATTTGTTAATTTCGAGGGATACCTGCGGTCTGACAGTTTTTCCCAAACCCTTCAGCCTGAAATCATACTGCACTTTGGCAAAACTATGACTTCCAAAGGAATTGAAATTTTCCTGGAAAAGACGGATGCAAAGTACTATCTGATTAACAAACATGGCGACCTTTACGACCCGCACAATAAAGCTCATGGGGTCATTTCAATGGACCCTACCGTTTTTTGCCAGGAAATACTTAAATTGGTTTCGCAAAATGACTTTTCTCCACAGGATTCAACCTGGCTTGAACTGTTCAATAGAGCAGAAACTGTAGCAGAAGAACTTAAAAGCAGACTCATATACGAGGCCCCCTTCCCCTTCGAGGGCAGGATTATTAAAGAGGTGATCTCTTTAATGCCCGAAAATTCTAATCTGATGATATCCAACAGTATGCCTGTACGTGACCTGGACTATTTCTCTCCTGCTGTTGCCAGATCAATTACAGTATATAATAACAGAGGCGCCAGCGGAATTGACGGAATTGCTTCTACTGCACTGGGCATTGCCGCAGCCTCCGGGCGCCCGACGGTACTCCTGACCGGGGACCTGGCATTTTATTACGATATGAACGGATTACTGGCTTCTGCAAAGTATTCTATTCCCCTGACTATTATTCTTATAAACAACAACGGGGGCGGAATATTTGAGATGTTGCCGATATCGGGATATGACAAACTCTTCAATGAATATTTTATCACTCCCCTGAACCTGGACTTTTCGCACTTCGTAAATGGTTTTGGCGGATTTTTCAGAAATATAACCGGATGGAGTGACTTTCATAATTCGTTTGCTGAAACCTTTGCCAAATCCAATTTTTCAGTCCTGCAGATCAATACCGATTCGAAGAAGTCCGCTCAGCAAAGAAAAGCATTCTGGGGACAGGTTTCCGCCAGTCTTACCTGAAAAATAGCATAAATATTTTTTTAAACGGATTTTCTTCATTATTTGAAGAAATCCGTTTTTTTTTGATTTTTCAGCCGCAATAATTTTCATTTCCAGACAATTTTCCATAAAATGCATGATTTTCAGTACTTACAGGTCCCAAGGGTGATAAATATATACCCCCATCCAAATAAAAATTCTCTAAAATATACTTGACAAGTGCTCAATTGTTTACTATTATTGTAGTAGTAAACAATTGAGCACTATATGAAAACCAAACTGACAGAAAGACAGGAAGAAATCCTGAATTTCATACAGAGATGTGTTACAGAGAACGGTTATCCTCCAACACTGAGGGAAATAGGAAAGAATTTCGGTATATCTTCTACATTTGGAGTTAAACGTCATCTGGATGCTTTGGCCAAAAAAGGATACCTGAACATAGGGAGTAATATCAGCCGGGCTCTTTCACTGACAAACATGCACGACTCCAAACCTGCCGGTTCTGATGAATTCACTTTTCAGGATAATTCTGCCAGAAATGTTTTCCAGGTACCGGTTATTGGACGCGTTGCTGCCGGTATGCCGATTCTTGCAGTGGAAAATATTGATGGAAGTGTCCTTATTGATTCCGCCATAGCAAAAAATGCCTCTGATTGTTTCGCCCTGAAGGTTAAGGGTGACAGCATGATAAATGCAGGCATCTTTGAGGGCGATCTGATTATTGTCTCGCCCCAGAAGAACGCGTTAAACGGGGATATAATAGTTGCTCTGCTGGGTGATGATGCCACAGTAAAAAGATTTGAAAAGAAGGGAGATTCAGTTTACCTGATCCCTGAAAATAGTAATTATCCGCCTATTTCCGTCAGCTACAGAGAAGACTTCTCTATCGTGGGCAGAGTAGTAGGCGTTATCAGATGGTATAACTAGGGAGAATTTAAAATGAAATCGCAGATTTTCTCTTCGGCAATATTTAACCGTTATAAGATCAGATTCCTGTATGGTCTGAAGGAAATTGTACTGGAACCTTACTTTATTACGTACGACAAATCAGGCAATAAAGTGATCTACGGTAAAAGTGACACTTCAAATGAAATTAAAAAATATGAATTCAACAGGATCGTTAACATCAGGATCCTGAACCAGAAAAGATTTTCTCCAGTTATTCCAATAATATCCATGGTAAGTTAAGCAAATGTAAGTGTAAGAATATTTAAGCAGGAGGATTTATGAATAGTATAAATCGCGAGAGTATTGACCAGCTTATCAAACATTTTTGGCAAAATGGCTATCTGACAGTAAGTAGAAAATACGGCACCTATCTCCCGGCACCAAATCCCGTTGGCACCTATAATGTTGATGCCATAGGCCGCTACAATAAGAAATATGCCATTGGTGTGGTACTCACGTCTGATGACATTGAAGACAATAGGAGCATAGAAAGATTGAACTACCTGGCTACCCGGCAGACCAGATTCAGCAACATTAAGGTCACTTTATTTGTGGGAGTGGAGCCCATAAATGCAGAAAAGGCCAGACTGCTGATCGACAGCCTTAGTGAGGAGGCCCGGAGAAATATTAAGCTGGTACTGCTCAATAACAACTCCTCTGAAATTTTGAAGGCAAGTAATCAGTCTTTTGGGAAGGGTTTTAGCTCTAATTTTTAATCCCTGTATTTTCATTACCGATTATCCACCTGTCGCATAGGAACTCTCTGATAAGAAACTCCGTTTAACCCTTTTATACACATGCAATCAAAATCCTGTCCCGGGCTTTCATAACCAGAGTTTTGGATGAATTTACATTTATTCCTCCTTCATATTTGGATCATCAATCTTTAGCTGGGACATCTTGGCTGAAGGTTGATGGTCCATTCTAATTATTAACCCTTTTCCATCCCTCCTGCTCACAAAGTAATTATTTTGTAAAGATCAGAAACAAATTCCCGGATGTGTGTGTCTAATGCTTGTCTTAATGGTTTCCATAAGTGCAGGTACTACGGCTGCATTGGTTCATTGTCTACCACAAATAAGCAACAATTGTCTTGAATTCTGTGTTGATTAATTAGAATTAGCTTTGAATTTTTGTACCGGTAATAAATAATTTCATAATAATAACTTAAAGTCGGGTTAATGATAATCCGTTTCAGCTTCTATTACCTTGACATTTTACGTTCGTTAAAGTATTTTTTGACTTCTAAATGATTTTATAGAGTAATAATTGGCAAAAGAAGAAAAAGACTTAGATTTAAAGACCCAAAATTCACTTAAAAAGACAGGCGATATTCCCGTTCATATAGCAATAATTATGGATGGTAATGGCAGATGGGCCCGTAAAAGGGGTCTCCCCAGAGTTGCCGGTCATAAGCAGGGGGTCGAGACTGTCAGAGATATTGTAAAAGCATGCGTGGAATTGGGAGTTAAATATCTTACCCTTTATACCTTTTCTACTGAAAACTGGAAAAGGCCAAAAGATGAAATATCTACTTTGATGAGATTGATAGTAAAAAGTTTGCAGAATGAAACAAATGAGCTGCATGCAAATAACATCAGGATTACTATGATTGGCAATACAGCCTCTCTCCCTGATGTTGTACTCAATGAACTGCAGCAAGCTATCAATAAGACCGCCGGTAATACGAAGATGACCTTAAATCTTGCTTTAAGTTATAGTGGAAGATGGGAAATTATTGAAGCTTCAAGAAAAATAGCCCAAATGCTGAAAGATGATAAAATTCAGCCCGAAGATATTTCTGAATCTTTGTTTTCGTCCTGTCTTACTACAAATGAAATGCCTGATCCTGATCTGCTTATTAGAAGTGGCGGAGAATTCCGCATCAGTAACTTCTTACTCTGGCAGATCGCTTACTCGGAAATTTTTATATCAGATGTGCTGTGGCCGGAATTCAAACGCCAGCATCTTTATGAAGCCATAAAAGACTACAAAAAAAGAGAACGCAGATTTGGTCTAGTTAGTGAACAAATATCCAGAACTTCAAAGGTTTAAAGAATGTCTAAAACTCCATTTAATGTAATAATACTGTCCAGTCTAGTGGCTTTATCCTTAATTTTTTCTACCGTATCTAATGCACAAATGAACAGAACTCAGTATAAGATATTGGGTATATCGGTAGAGGGAAACAAATCCGCTGACGCGGCAACTATCATCGCCAACAGCGGCCTGAAGGTAGGCGAGGAAATTGATATCCCGGGTGACCAGACTATCAATTCCATAAGACAGCTTTGGTCACTGAACATCTTTTCAGACGTTCAGATCCTTATTGATAAACAGATCGAAAACGGCGTTTTTCTTTTGATCAAGGTAACCGAATACCCGAGGGTGGAAAAGGTTGTTTTTGAGGGAAATGACGACGTCAGCGACAAGGATATTGAAGGTAAGGTTAGTTTTGTCAGAGGCCAGATACTGAAACCTCAGGACCTTTACAACGCAAAAACCAGAATTTTTGGTCTGTATGACGAAGAGGGCCTCCTCAACGCAAAAATAGACATTAAAAAATATAACTTTACCGGGGCCGACACGACTGACGATGAAATAACCGTAACATGGCGTAATGTGGCAGATTTTTCGGATGAATATACAACCACTTACAACGTTAAGGACAATCCCTCTAATCTCGTTGCCAAGATTAAGGACAGAATACTGGTTAAATTTAAGATAAATGAGGGTGATAAGGTTAAGGTCAGAAAGATTGCCTTTAGCGGCAATAATTCTTTCCCGGACGGCGACCTCAAAGGCGCTTTTAATGAAACCTCTGAAGCCAAATGGTGGAAATTCTGGAGCAGTGCAAAACTTAACAAGAAGAAACTTGAAGAAGACGAAAAAGCACTCGCGGATTTTTATAAGAAAAATGGGTACAGGGACTTTGAAATTTTATCAGATACACTGATCTACAGCAATAATAAAAAGGACGTGGAAATTCTTATAAAGGTCGCTGAAGGTCCTCAGTATAAAGTCAGGAATATCACCTGGGAAGGTAATTCGGTCTATAAGAATGATGTTCTGAATGACAGACTGGGCTTTAAGAAAGGTGACGTATATAACTACGAAAAATTCATGCAGAACCTGCGCGGTAATGAAAAGCAAAACGACGTTGCCGCTTTGTATCAGGATAATGGATACCTGATGTCAAACTTCCGGGCAGTTGAGACCAAAGTCGGCAGGGATTCAGTAGATATCGACATAAAGGTTTCCGAAAACAACCAGTTCAGAATCGGCAGGGTTGATATTCAGGGGAACGACAAAACAAAAGATAAAGTCATAAGAAGAGAGCTTTATACGGTTCCAAAAGATTATTTCAGCAGAAGCGCTATTATGACAAGCCTTCAGCAATTGGCAAACCTTCAGTATTTCAACGTAGAGAAATTGTATAAGGAGGGTGCTAATTACTTCCCCGCCCCGGATAATGACAGTACAGTTAACGTAGTCTATACAGTTGAAGAAAAATCAAGCGATTATCTTAATGCTTCGGTGGGTTACAGCGGAAGCTTTGGTTTCAGCGGATCTGTTGGTGTTACACTTACCAACTTCTCAATTGCCGATCCTTTTACACTTGGCGGTGGTCAGATATTAAACTTTAACTGGCAGTTCGGTGTGGGGAATTACTACAGAACCTTCACACTCGGCTTTACTGAACCCTGGCTGATGGATACACCCACACTTCTGGGCTTTGAGGTCTTTGATACAAGACAGGCTTATTATTATGACCTCAGCCAGTATGGCGGCACGGTCCGCCTGGGAAGACGACTGACATGGCCTGATCATTATTTTAACGTTCAGGGATCTTTCAAATACCAGAATAATGACATTAAAAACGGCGGCGGCTTCTATAAAGAAGGCAAAGCAGAGCAATATACACTGGGAGCTACAATCAGCAGAAAGAATATCGATAATCCGATATTCCCTTCCATGGGTTCTTCCCTAATACTCGACGCTGAAATGTCAGGCGGTGCAGTTCTGCCGGGTGATCTTAACTACTATAAAATGCAGTTTAAGGCTGAATGGTATAAGAGATTGTTTAATACCAACCGTATAGCCCTTTATACAGTAGCCGACCTGGGATATTTGCAGGAATTTGACGAAAAGACAAGGGAAAAGATAAATCCTTTTGAAAAGTTCTTTATGGGTGGTAACGGCCTCGTTATTGCCACTACACCTCTCAGAGGTTATGAAGACCGCTCTATCGGTCCAAAGACCGCAGCAGGCGATAACCTGGGCGGCAGGGTAATGACACGCTATACCGCTGAATTAAGAGCAGCTCTGGCACTTGAACCTATTCCAATTTATGTTCTGGCATTTGCCGAAGCTGGTAACGTTTTTGCAAATATCAGCAATGATACAAATTTGTTTGATTTAAAGCGCTCGGTCGGTTTTGGAGCCAGGCTTCTGATCAATCCTATAGGTCTGATAGGCTTTGATTTGGGCTACGGTTTCGACAGAAAGAGCGTGGATGGACAAGCCCCGGCCTGGCTGTTCCATTTTCAATTTGGAAAAGGCTTTTAATAATAATTATAATTATGAGGTTAATGTGAAAAAATTTCTTTTTATTGCCGCAATTGTATTTTTCGGAACTTTTAGTCTGTTTGCACAATCTGCTCCCCAGAGAATAGGTTATGTTGATTCCCAAACCATGCTGAAAGCTTTGCCTGAAGCAATTAAGGCTCAGGGCGACCTGGATGACATGACCAAAAGATACTATGCCCAGGCAGACAGCCTGACAGCTCAGCTGCAGCAGATGTACACAGACTTCCAGAAACAGCAGAATACTATGAAGCCTGACCAGGTTAAACAGGCTCAGCAGAGTTTTGTCGCAAAACAGCAGGAACTTGAAAGCTTCAAACAGCAGAAATTCGGACAGAACGGCGAGCTGGTAAAAAGACAGGAAGAACTTTTTGCTCCGATAAAAGAAAGAATATTAAAGGGCATTCAGGATGTCGCTAAAGATGAAAACATGCAGTTCGTCTTTGATAAATCAGGTGACGTTCTTTTACTTTATGCCGATACAGCTTTCGATATTACTTATAAAGTGCTCGATAAATTAAAAAGAGGAAAATAATAATTCTCTCAACATTAGGTGCATCAATGAAAAAATTTGCTTTTATTATCATACTCTTCTTCTTCGGCTTTACTCAACTGGTAAACGCACAGTTAAAGATCGGGTATGTGGACTCGGATACAATTATGGACAAATTGCCTGACGCTCAGGACGCACAGCAGAAACTGGATGCAATGATCAAAGACTGGCAGGCAGAACTAAACGGCCTGGAAAAAAACTGGAAAGACAGATACGATGATTATGAAAAACGCAAGCTGATCATGAGCGACCAAACCAGAGCTGAAACTGAAGCTGAATTGGTCAAACTTGAGGACAAGATGAACGACTACAGACAGAAAAAGTTCGGTACAAACGGCGAACTTTTCCAAAAGCAGGATGAATTGATGAAGCCTATACAGAACAGAGTTTTTGACTCCATTAAGAAAGTTGCCGAAGAACAGGATTTGGATTTTGTGTTTGACAGAAGCGGCGATGTTCTCTTCCTGTACGCTAAGGAAAAATACGATATAACCAATCTAGTTCTTGAAAAATTAAAATGATGCTACATGAAAATAAAATTATCAGAAGTCGCCGACCTAGTCGGCGGCAAAATTATAGGTGATGAAAATGTCTTGATCGAAAATATTGCTAAAATTGAAGAAGCAAAAAAAAACGATTTGACATTCCTTTATCTACCCTCCTATGAAAAATATTTCGAATCTACCCAGGCTTCCGCTATTCTTGTCAGACCCGACTTCATTAAAAGCAGAACCGATATCTCTTATATAGAAGTATCAAGCCCCAATTCCGCATTCCTTAAGATTATTAACAGTTTCTTTAAACCGGAGTTTAAGCTGAACAGCATAGACCCTTCGGCTCAGATTGCTCCCGGCGCCGTAATTGGTAATAATACGGCAATCGGGAAAAATGTTGTGATTTCTGAAGGATGCAGGATCGGAGACAACGTTACTATTTATCATAACTCCGTTCTGATGGAAAATGTTGAGGTCGGCAGTAATTCACTCATTTTTCCGAATGTGACCATACGCGAGAATTGCTCTTTGGGACAAAGAGTTATAATTCACTCGGGTACTGTGATCGGTTCAGACGGATTCGGCTATGCCCCGGATGAAAAGGGTGTTTATAGTAAAATACCCCAGATCGGAAGAGTAATTATTGAAGACGACGTTGAACTTGGAGCAAATGTTACTGTCGACAGGGCTGCACTTGGCGCTACTGTGATTAAACAGGGCGTTAAAATCGATAACCTCGTTCAGATAGCACATAACGTTGTAATCGGTGAAAATACAGTCATGTCCGCACAAAGCGGCGTCTCCGGAAGCACGAAAATAGGAAAGAACTGCATACTTGCAGGACAGGTAGGCGTAGTTGGACACGTGGAGCTTGCTGATCACGTTATTGTTGCCGCTCAGTCAGGAGTATCCAAAGGGATTTCAAAACCCGGAACTTACTTCGGATCACCCGCAAAAGAACACAGAACCGCCCTCAAACTTGAGGCTATGATCAGGAATCTACCCGCTTACGTAGATAAGATCAAACAAATGGAAAAACAAATTAATGAACTACAGGAGAAAATAAATAACATGAGTCAAAGGGGAAATCAGTAATGCTAGAACAACAAAGGACAATAAGTAAAGATGTATCGATGTCAGGGCGCGGTTTGCATACGGGCACTTCTTGTACAATGACTTTTAAGCCAGCACCCGAAAATTATGGAATCAGATTTGTCAGAGTTGACCTGGGGGGCAATCCCGAGATACCGGCAATTGCAGATAATGTAATAGATATTTCCAGAGGAACTACAATCGGAATCGGCGAAGCCAAGGTGCATACGGTCGAACACGTACTGGCCTCAATAGCAGGCTTGCAAATTGACAATATCATCATTGAACTGGATGGTATGGAACCTCCCATTGGTGATGGCAGCGCCCTCCCCTACGTTAAGATATTACTGGAAGCCGGCCTTCAGCAGCAGGATGCTCCAAAGGATTATCTTATTATTGACGAAACCGTACAGTACCATAACGAAGAAGGACAGGTGGATATCGTTGCTCTGCCGCTCGACAGTTTCAGGGTAACCGTTATGGTGGATTATCAGAACCCGGCTCTGGGCAGCCAGCATAGCGGTTTATTTGACCTGGAAAAGGAATTTGTAGAGGAGTTCGCTCCGGCCAGAACTTTCAGCTTCCTTAGTGAAATTGAAATGCTTGCAGACCGCGGACTGATTAAGGGCGGAAACCTCGATAATGCGGTAGTAATTGTTGACAAGAAAATTGAAGACGGTGAACTTGAAGAGCTTACAAAAAAGATCGGACTTGAAGGCAAAATAACCATCGGAAGTACGGGTTTCCTTAACGACAAAACACTTAGATTCAGAAATGAACCGGTTCGCCACAAACTCCTCGATATGCTGGGTGATCTGGCCTTAATTGGAGCTCCCATAAAAGCCCAGATACTTGCCGCCAGACCCGGTCATAAGGCTAACGTAGAGTTTGCAAAGCAGATAAGAAAGCTCTATCAGCAGAAGAAACTGGTTAAAAAATACCAGTTCCTGAAGACTGAAGGCGTTGTTTTTGATGCAAATGCAATACAAAGAATACTCCCTCATCGTTATCCCTTCCTTCTTGTAGATAAGATCACACACCTGGAATTTGACAAAAAAGTAGTAGGAGTAAAATCCGTAACAGTTAACGAACCATTTTTCCCTGGACATTTTCCCGGACGCCCCATTATGCCTGGCGTACTGATACTGGAGGCTATGGCACAGACCGGCGGAATTCTGCTGCTCAATGCATTCCTTGATCCAACCGAAAAACTGGTGATGTTCATGCAGATTAATAATGTAAAATTCAGAAAACCCGTAACCCCTGGCGACCAGCTGGTTATGGAAGTTGAATTGATAAACAGAAAGAGTAAGACCGCTGTCTTATCGGCAAAAGCATACGTGAATAATGTGCTAGTTACTGAAGCCGAATTTATGGCTGCGATCGTTGACAATGATACAAATAAAACTAAATAATCTTTATGCCCGCCGTACCCCAAAGTCCGGCAGGCATAAAATTTTGTTTTAACTATTAATTAAGAAAAATTATGAATAACATACATTCTACCGCAATTGTAAGCGATAAAGCAAAAATCGGGGATAATGTCATAATAGGACCTTATGCCATTATACATGACGACGTGGAAATAGGAAATGACTGCCAGATAGGTCCCTCAGCCGTTCTATATAACGGCGCAAGAATAGGAAACAGGGTAAAGATTCATCAGGCAGCCTCAATTGCACACGTCCCACAGGACCTTAAATTCAATGGACAGCCCACACTTTTCATTGTCGGCGATGATACTACAATTCATGAATTTGTTACGCTCCACAGGGGGACCCACGAAACAGGCTTCTCCAGAATAGGAAAGAACTGCCTTCTGATGGCTTATTCACACGTAGCACATGATACTGTAATTGGTGATAACTGCATCCTTTCAAATGGCGTTCAGGTTGCAGGCCACGTGGAAATTGAGAATTATGTCATTATCGGCGGCCTTACACCCGTCCATCAGTTCTGCAGGGTCGGCCAGCATTCAATGATCGGCGGCGGCTTCCGCATTGTTCAGGATATTCCGCCTTATGTACTTGCCGGTAATGAACCGCTCAGATACTCCGGACTGAATGTAATAGGTCTGCGCAGAAGAGGGTTCAGCAATGAGGATATATATTGCCTGAAACAGGCCTATACACTCATCTACAACTCAGGGCTGAATCTTTCTCAGGCCAAGGATAAGGTCAGGACTGAACTTGGTGAACACCCGATGGTTAAAAATGTGCTTGAATTCCTGGATAAATGCGGTAACCGGGGCGTTATACGCAGATGAGATGGAATCTGCTGGATACCGGATTTAATACTGGCAGGTTCAATATGGATTTCGATATTGAACTTGCCAGAAATTGTCCCGACGACGAGGCCTACTTCAGGTTTTATCGCTGGAAACCATATTGTATTTCTCTGGGTGCTAACCAGAAATTCGAAGATATAAATCTTTCTAAGTCCTCCTCCTGCGGAATAGATGTGGTCAGGAGACCAACCGGAGGAAGAGCTATCCTTCACGCCGATGAGATAACTTATTCCGTCGTTATCCCTACCACAGCTGGCTTTTCTTCTACCGAAATCTACAGGAAAATTAGTCTTGCGCTCGTGTCAGGACTCAGGCTCTTCGATTCCAGGCTTCATGGGGTCGAACTTGAGAATGTTCAGCCGGATTTTGTTAAATTATTACAGCAGCCGGCCGGAATTGCCTGTTTTGGCAGCACTGCCAGGAGTGAAGTTAAGTTTTCCGGGAAAAAATTAATAGGAAGTGCACAACGTAAAATGGGGAGAGTAATACTTCAACACGGTTCCTTACTTTGCGGCAATTTTCACTTAAAATTAATTGATTTTCTGAATCTCCACGAAGATGAAGTTAAAATCATAAAGGACGACCTGCTGCATAAAACTATCGACCTGGGGTCTATTCTGGGCCATGAGGTTAATTTTGACGCCCTCTCCGGGGCTCTGGTTGAAGGTTTTGAAAAAGAATGGAATATAAATTTTTATAAATTAGCTGGGACAGATTTGCAATTATGAGTACATATACTGATTTTAGAAAAATTACTACCCAATCACTGCTTTTATCAAAGCAGAAAGGCATTAAAATTGCCGCTCTTACTGCGTATGATTATATAACGGCTAAATTGCTCGACCAGGCCGGTATAGACCTCATACTGGTGGGTGATTCCCTGAGCAACGTATTCCAGGGAAATGAAACCACCCTGCCGGTTACAATGGATGAAATGATCTACCATACCAAAGCCGTTACCAAGGGAGTAGACAGGGCCATGATCGTAGTAGATATGCCTTTTATGTCATATCAGACCAATATCGACGAAGGCTTCAGGAATGCAGGCAGGATAATGAAAGAAACCTCTGCCGGCGGCGTTAAACTCGAAGGCGGGGAACGCGTGGCTGAAACAGTCCGCAAGATAACCGAAGCCGGGATACCGGTTATGGGACATATTGGCCTTACACCGCAGAGTATTCATCAGTTCGGCAGCTATAAGGCGAGAGGCAAACAGGAAGCGGAAGCTCAGCAACTAATAAAAGATGCCGTGATTCTTGAGCAATCCGGAGCTTTTTCAATAGTTTTGGAAAAGATCCCCGCCGTTTTAGCACAAAAGATTACCGAGAGCGTTTCTATACCTACAATTGGAATCGGAGCAGGAGTACATTGCGATGGACAGATACTCGTTACTCCGGATATGCTGGGACTCAACGTGGATTTTCATCCCCGTTTTGTGCGCCAGTATGCAAAAATGGCAGAAGATATTGTTGGCGCGGTAAAAACTTATGTAAAAGACATTAAAGAAAAGGAATTTCCTTCCGATAGTGAAAGTTATTAAACGGCACCGGTTGCCGTAAGGAAGGAATGGTTGGCTACTTGCCACAGATAACGATGGAGCCTAGAAAAGCAGAGAAGTCATGAGAAAATTATTATTTATACTTGTATTATTGTTAAGTACATTCTTAAGCAAAAACGATTTATTTGCAGAAATAAACCCGTTTGTTGAAACAACCCCCGTAATTGAATTCTACCTTGAAGGTGCAATAGTTTCACAGATCACCGGAGATAAGGATGACATATGGGTTGCAACCTATGGAAAGGGCATTTTCCACTATTCAGCCAAGGACAACAGCTGGACTAACTATTCTACAGCAAAAGGAAACCTTCAGCAGGATTTTTTTTACTGCATAGCCGTGGATAAGGATCACGTCTGGGCGGGCTGCAGCGATGGTTTGTTTACGCTGGATAAAAAATCGAATACCTGGATGAAAAGAAAGTTTGGTAAAGGTGGCGAGCTTGGACAGTGGGTCAGAGCCGTTGCTTATGATAAATACCTGGATGTACTCTGGATAGGAAGATTTAAGTTCCTTACTAAGCTCGAAATTTCAAAGCAGAAATATACAGACTACGATCTTACGCTGAATAATGATGCAAAAACAAATAATATAAAGACAATTAAAGTCGATGGCGACAGCCTCGTTTGGTTCGGTACAGAAGTTGGAATTCATAAGTACAGAAAAAACCGTGATATTGAGGATAAATCAGCCGTCCAGTTCATTACTAATAAGGATCATTACTTTAATGGTGAGGGCGACGTCGTATCCCCTGCTGATATCCTCTTCGAATCAAAGAATATATGGTTCGGCCTGGATGAATTTATTACAGTACAGAGACCGAATTTTAATATCGGGGGAGTTTATTTTTACGACAGAAGATTGGAATGGGAACGATTCGGAAAATCGAACGGACTTCCAGCCAACGGTGTTTTCTGCCTTGCCAGAACCGGCAACTATATCTGGGCAAGCGTTTATGAGTTCAATAAAAATAACAAAGAACAGGTTGGACAGGGCATTGCGCTTATCAACCGTGTGACTAAAAGCATAAAGAAAATCACTAAGGATGAACTTAAGCTGCACTCGGACAAGATAACTTCAATGTTTTTCGATAATGATAATATGTGGCTGGGTACTGAAGCAGGACTCCTCAAGATTAAAATAACAAACGATTTTGCATTTCTGAAAAAATAAAACTTCAGCCGGAATGTATTGCCGGGATGTATAGCTTCACTAAGTTTAATAATAAAGCCGGACTATCCGTTTTAACAGGATAATCCGGCTTTATGCGTTAAATTCCTTTAAATTTTACGGTTTATTTCAAAATTTATAGATATTTTTAATAACTTTGTAATTCAGGCTTTGTAACCAGGCCATATGAATATTCAGTTAAGTGCTGTCAGATTTTTGGCCCTGGAATGGGTGCTACCCTGCCGGGGAACGCATAATATCTGACGTGATTAAATTATAATTTTTGAGGCATTATGATCAAAATTTCAAAAGAAAGACTCGGGGAATTAAAGAATAATTTTGCAGGAAAAAAGATCGCCGTTATCGGGGATATGATGCTGGACTGCTATTTCTGGGGGGACGTCAGGAGAATTTCGCCGGAGGCTCCGGTACCCGTTATTGAAATTGACAACGAATTCTACCGTTTCGGGGGAGCCGCTAACGTTGCCCTGAATATTATAAAGCTGGGAGGTATCCCTGTTCCTGTTGGTATTATCGGATATGATAATCATGGATCTATATTCGGCTCCTTGATGGAAGAATCGGGAATAACCTCTGCAGGCATTATTATCGATGATACCCGTCCGACTACCGCTAAAACAAGAGTCATTGCGCAAAATCAGCATATAGTAAGAATTGATCAGGAGAAAAAGGAATACATCAGCAAAAATATCGAAGATAAAATACTGGATTTTGTGCGTTCAAACATTCATGAATTCGATGGCGTAATTCTTCAGGATTATAATAAAGGGGTACTTACTCCCTTCTTAATCGAAGAAATTATAAACTTATCCAACAAAAATGGTGTTATTATTACGGTAGACCCTAAGTTCAATAATTTTTTCAACTATAAGAACGTTACTGTCTTCAAACCTAACAGGAAAGAAACAGAAGATGCTTTCGGCATTAGAATTAAATCCGAAGAAGATATTGATACAGCCGGTAATATGCTGCTGGATAAGCTGAAAGCTAAATATATACTTCTGACGCTTGGAGAACAAGGTATTGCCATATTTGAAGAAGGCACCGATGAAAAAAGAATACCAACCAAGGCCAGAAAAGTTGCAGACGTCTCCGGAGCCGGGGATACCGTTATTTCTACCCTTACCGTGGCACTGGCAGCAAAAGCAGATATTTATGAGGCTTCCTATCTTGCAAATTATGCAGGCGGCCTGGTCTGTGAAGAAGTTGGCATTATACCTATCGAAGCCGACAAACTTTTTGAGGAAGTAGAGAAAGATCTGGAGTTTTAATAGTCACAGATGACCTTATTGCTAAAAGGTCAAAAATAATTGTATAATCAAAAAGGGATCGTATATCTGGTGGAAAATAATATTTTAAATAGAAAAGAGATACTTGAAGTTCGTAATAAACTCAGGGAACAGGGGCGTAAGGTTGTCTTTACAAACGGATGTTTTGATATCCTGCACGCCGGACACGTGGATTATTTATCAAAGGCAAAACAACTGGGGGATATTCTTATTGTTGGCATCAACAGCGATTCATCAATCAGGAACATCAAGGGAGAGCTTCGCCCGATTATTCCCGAGATTGAAAGAGCTACACTGGTCGCCAATCTGAAAGCTGTAGATTATGTAACTTTATTTGACGAGGATACTCCAGGAAATCTTATCGATACAATTATCCCTGATATTCTTGTAAAGGGAGCCGATTGGAGTATAAATAACATCGTGGGCAGAGATGTCGTTGAAAGCAACGGAGGCGAGGTCAAAACAATCAATTTTGTCAGTGAACAGTCAACATCCAAAATTATCAGTATCATACTGGAGCGTTATAGTAAATAATGGCAACACAACCGGCAAAACCTAAAAAAAGCACGTTTAGGAAGATAGTAAATGTCTTTCTTTACTTTTTTATAGGGCTTATTGTGTTTATTTTGTTATTGCTGGGATTTACACAGACAAAAACTTTCCGTGAAGTACTGCGCACACAGGTAATTTCACAGGTTAATTCTTCTATTAACGGAAAGCTGAATATTGAGGAAATAGACGGCACCATATTTACGTCGCTGACACTGCGCAATACTTCCCTGCTGGTTGATAATGATACTCTCCTGTTTGCCAATAAACTGGCCGTCAAAACCAGTCCGCTCCAGCTTTTGCTCAAGAGAATATATGTAAGAAGCCTTGAGCTGGCTGACGCAAAAATAAACCTGATCAAGGATTCTAACGGTGTTTATAATTTTTCCAAACTCAGTAAACCAAAACCAAAGGATACAACATCCTCCTCGTTTCCTTTTACGATTACTGTGGCCGACCTGCGCCTGAATAACATAAGCCTTAAGAATGCTACCTGGGAAAATAGTCATAGCATTAAATCTTACCCGGCCCTGAATATGAATGACATGCGGATCGACAGTCTTTACCTGGCATTGAATGCTTTTGCAGACATGAACAACCATAACTACCAGCTCAAGATCAGCGGATCCAGGGCCAAGGTTAACCTGCAGAATTTCAGACTGCGTGACCTGAGGGGAAATTTTTATCTGACTGACCACAATGCAAAGGTGGATTATCTGGTCCTGAGGACAAATACGACCGACCTGGACCTGTATGCCAGCATGGAAAAATTAAATCTGTTCGGCAACTTCCAGATGGCAGATCTGAAGAACTCCCCAATCAGCGTTGAGCTTAACGCCAGAATGTTTGATTTTGCCGACCTGTCTTCATTTGCTACCACAGATTTCCTGAAAGGTACGCTCAAGACAAAATTTAAGGCCACAGGAACCTTTGGGAATATTAGCCTGGACCAGTTGTCACTGGATTACCTGCAAACCCACCTGAAGGCCGATGGAATCGTCAGAAACCTCCAAAAACCCAGGGATATGTACATAAAGGTTTCAATTAAGGACTCCTATATCAATCAGCCGGATATCGCTGAACTAATGCCGGGTGGCAAAATTCCCGTATATAAAAACCTGCAGATAAAAAATATAAATATCGATTTTGATGGTAAGCCAAATAACTTTAAGACCATATTGAAAATGGATCTTCCGGAGGGCTCCGTCTCGGGTACAGCCGCACTGGATTTCTCCTCACCCAAAATGAAATATGACGTAAATCTGAAAACCGAGAAATTAAATGTCGAACCCTTTGCAAACATCAGCACGTTTCTTAATACAAACATTACTGTAAAAGGCGAAGGAATTCAGCCAAATGACATGAATGCCCAGGTCCAGCTGAGGCTGAATGATTCAAAGTTCAGAGAATACCTCATCGATTCTCTAAAGCTGAATGCTGTTGCCGATAACGGCAGAATCATAATGAGACTGGCCTCTCTGGCCAGAAATGCCGGGATTAATGTGGATGGAAATCTGGATATCAGGGACAGACAGAACCCTGTTTATAATATCTCGGGTAACGTTGCCAACCTCGACCTGAATAAGTTTGTTACCGATACGTCCATGGTTACCAATCTGAACTTTGGATTTAATCTTACAGGCAGGAGCTTCGATTTCCACAAAATGGAAAGCAACTTTAAGCTCGCGCTGGCACAATCCACCTATAAAAACAAAACCATTGACCCGATGAACCTGGAGGTTGCCTATACCCGTCCGGCTGCAAACGAAAGGCTGATCACTCTAAATTCGGATTTTATGGATATGAACGTCAGAGGCAACTATTCAATTGACGATGCGGCGGCTATTGTAGGCTATGAATCCAAAATCATAACCCAATCTATACTGCAGAAGGTCTATGAATTTAATCCGATGGCTCTGTTCAATGATTCACTTAAGGCAAAAGAATTTGAGATACAGGTAAATCTGGATAAAACGAAAATTCCAAAGATCATTGCCCAGGACATGTACATAGACTATACCTTAAATATAAAGGACTTTAAGCTGATTTCCATGTTTACCGGTGTAAATAAGATTGATATGGATGGAACAATTGGCGGAACGATAACTAATGATGCCCGGAATTTCTCGGCTTCAAGCAATATAGATCTGAAATATCTGAAAATGCTTACCCCCTCAAACCTCATTTATATTTCTAACCTTGGTTTCAAACTTGATGTGAGCAGAGGAAACAGTGAGGTCTCTTTTGACAACGTGGCAGCTAACATGAAACTAACTACTGAAAGAATATTTTCGGGTACCGACCTGAAAAATATTCTGGTAGAAGTAAATCTGAAGAATAATTTGCTGAATTTCAATGTTGCTTCAGAGATGGATACCACACTGAAAGCACAGATTGCAGGTATAGGTGATATGACCCGGAATCAGTTCAGATTTGCAATAAATAAGTTCATGGTTGACTATAAAAAAGTTGAGCTGGTGAACGATAGTGCACTTGTTGCAATCTACTCAAAGGATTCTTTTGAAATACAGCATTTTGCACTCATAAGAAACGGTTCAAGAATCAGTATGATGGGATCACTGCTCGGCAACGGCTCCATGCGTGACCTCAGGCTGAAAATAGATAACCTGGATGCATCGCTGATTAAGGAACTGGCAGGATTAAATGCCAATGTTTCGGCTAACCTGAATATGCTTGTCACAATGAATGGTTATCTTGATAAACCTTTAATAAAGGTAGACCTTGATATTGATAAAATAACGGCCGAAAAGATACACCTTGGAAACCTGCAATGCAATCTCGACTATGCAGAGAAACTGCTGAAGGCAGATATTGTGGTCCTTGATTCAGCTTATAATAAGTCAGTTCCCCTGCTGACTATTGCAGGTAATATTCCAATAGACCTTGGATTTATGGGAGTAACAGAAAGGCTACAGAAGGGACAGCCAATTACTGCTTCTTTGAAGTCCAATAACTTTGACCTGGCAAGCATTGGCGGACTTGTGCCTTTTGTAAAAGGACTGAGTGGAAAACTAATTGCGGATCTTAATGTTGGCGGTACAACTGACAAGTTTAATTATGGCGGGCATCTCACTTTGAGTAATGCCTCGTTCCTTCTGAAGGAAAATAACCTTTCCTATGGAATGGACATGGACGTGAGCCTTGCAAATGAATCCATTTCAATCGATAACCTGACACTTAAGAATACGGGTCAGACTAAATATCAGGGGACTCTATCCGGAAACGGAAAAATTAATTTCAGCGGAACAACCCTCCAGAACATTGACGCAGTTATGTCCGGAAGCCTCGCCGTCCTCAGCCCTTCATCAAAGGCTACCCTTCCGGTATACGGAGATCTGGTAGTGCAATCTGACGGAAACTGGAACTTTACATATAACAACGGAGCCAGCGACTTTACAGGAACAATATTACTGAAAAATACCGATCTGACAGTCGTTCCGGTGCAGGCATCATATGGCAGGGGCAAGGACGATTATATTTACCATTATGTGATCGACTCATCCAAATTTGTTGATAAAAAACAGGTCGAATTTAACAAAATAGTTGCCCTGTCGCAGAAATACAGCCCCAGTACAAAAACCAGGGCTCAGCAGAATTCCAGTTTTAATTATGATCTCAATATTAAAATTGATAATGAAGCCAAGATTGTAGTTATTGTAAATAAGGAATTTAACCAGCAGCTCACGGCTATTCTTAATGGTGACTTAACATATGGCAGTAATGGTGTCACTCAGGGTGAGTTCAAGCTTCTTGAAGGGTCAAATCTTACGTTTTTCCAGACTTTCGAAACTACGGGTACTATTTATTTTGAAAGCGAACTGACCAACCCGCGTCTTGATCTGGTTGCAACTTATGTGGGTGATCATAATGCCACGGTCGATTCAGGCAAAGTAGCAGTTAAGATTAAGCTGCAGGGATCTGTGCAGGAATTAGGCCAGAAACTTGCAAATAATCAGAACAATATTTCAGTTTACGTTGGCGAATCCAATATACAGAATGACGTCCCATCCCCTAAGTATAATGCTGCAGATGCTATTTCTTTTATCATTTCAGGGAAATTCCCACCCGAGCTTACTGCCAATGAAAGGACACAGCAGGGCAACGCTCTGGCTGGATATGGAACTTCTCTGCTTGGCAGCCTGGTTTCGAGTTTTGCGAACTCTCAGCTGGGTGATGTTGTTAAAAGTATAGAACTTGAGCAGAGAGGATCCCAATACAGATTTGGTATCAGCGGTAAACTCGAAAACCTTCGCTATTCGATTGGCGGTACTACCGAAGCACTGCAGGATTTCAGCAAGGCAAATATCAAATTTGAGTATCCTTTCAATCAGAATTTCCTCATGCGGTTTGAGAGGAAAGACCCAATTGTTGAGACAACTGGCATAAATGAAAAAATCAACGAACTTGCCCTACGATATAAATTTATATTTTAATGAAGAAAAAAGTAATTTCATTTTTTAAGAATCATCCGGGAAAAAGCCTGAAAGCCCGGGATCTGGCTAAACAGCTGGATATTGTCAGTGAGCACGAATATGCTTCCCTGAAAGCCATGCTTCACGACCTGGTAAGAGAGGGATTATTGCAGAAAACGGGTAAGAGATACAGCTTTCTTACAAAAACCGCTGGCCGGCTTGTCGGAACCCTTGAGGTTACCGAAGGGGGTTATGGCTTTGTGCTGATGAAAGATTCCGGAATTAAGGATATTTTCGTCGCATCCCAGAATATGTCTACTGCCTTTAGCGGCGACACTGTGGAAGTATCTCTGCTTGCAAATAAAAAGGGGAAAAACCTTGAAGGCCAGGTCATAAATGTAGTAAAAAGATACAGACAGGAGATTGTAGGAACTCTGGAGAAAACGAACTCATTTTATTTTATCAAGCCTGATGAACCGGATATTAACAGGGATATATACATTGGCCCGGATGATCTTAAAGGTGCAAAGAGCGGCGACAAGGTTGTTGTACATAAAATCGAATGGAAGTCTCCCCTGCTTAATCCTGAAGGAAAAATAAAGGAAGTACTAGGCAAGGCTGGTTCCTACGACGCTGAAATCGCGTCTTTAGCCAGAGAATTTAACCTGCCATACGTTTTCCCTAAATCCGTACTGAAAGAGGCCGAGTCAATCAACGGAAAGATTGCAGCCGAGGAAATTGTTAAACGCCTGGACCTGAGGGAAAAAACAGTATTTACAATCGATCCTGAGGATGCGAAGGATTTTGACGATGCCGTGTCAATTGAGATACTGGCTAATCAGAATTATCTGCTCGGGGTGCACATTGCCGACGTAAGCCATTACGTACAGGAGAGCACACACCTTGATCACGAAGCCCTGAGCAGGGGAAACAGCGTCTATTTTGTGGGCAAGGTAATACCAATGTTGCCGGAAAAACTTTCCAATACCATCTGCTCACTCGTCCCTCATGAGGACAGGCTTACATACTCCGTGGTCGCCGAACTTAAGCCCTCAGGCACAATTGTATCTTACGAAATCAGGAAGTCTGTAATTAACAGCAAGCGCCGTTATACGTATGACGAAGCTCAGGAAATAATTGACAATCAGTCGGGTGACTTTTTTGAGGAACTGACCCTGTTGAACAAACTGGCCAGAACACTCAGAAAAAAAAGGATGAGTAAGGGCAGCATTAACTTCATAAGTCCCGAAGTAAAATTCGAGCTGGATAAGAACGGGATTCCCGTCAGTATTACCCGAAAGACAGTAAAAGAAAGTCATATGCTGATCGAAGAATTTATGCTTCTGGCAAATCAGATCGTGGCAAAACATATAGGTGACTCTAAAAGAAAGACCCAACTGCCATTCGTGTACAGGATCCATGATCTTCCTGACCAGGAAAAAATCATCGAGTTTGCAAAATTTGTAAAATCATTTGGCTATTCTTTCGACCCCTCCGCAGCAAACAAGACCAAGGAATTCCAGAAACTCCTGGACAGCGTAAAAGATACCGAGGAGGAAGCACTCATCAATGAAGTTGCTATCCGTTCTATGGCAAAGGCCGTTTATGCGACGCATAATATCGGACATTATGGACTTGGATTTAAGTTTTACTCTCACTTTACTTCCCCGATCAGAAGGTATCCGGATCTGGTTGTTCACAGACTTCTCCATTTTTACAGTGAAAATAACGGGAAAGAATATTATAATCTGACTGAACTGGAGGAAATCTGCGATCATACCTCTGCTACAGAAAGAAATGCAGTCAGTGCAGAAAGGTTATCTGTGAAATTAAAACAGGCTGAGTTTTTGCAGAATCATCTGGGAGAAAACTTTCACGGTGTTATTTCAGGGATTACTAACTTCGGTATTTTTGTGGAACTGACCCAGAGCCTTGCTGAGGGTCTGATCAGATTACGCGACATGGAGGACGATTATTATATTTACGATGAGAAAAAATATTCATTAATTGGTAGAAGGCACCATAAAGTTTACAGGTTAGGGGATAAAATTACTGTTAAACTGGTTAGAGTGGATCAGGATAAAAGAGAGATTGATTTCCTTATTGTGGGCGAGAGCTTCTAGTTCACTTCATCCCCGGAATGAATTGAAACCTAAATCATTTCCGGAGTGTCTAACATTTAAAGCAAAAATTTAATAATTAAAAATTATTGAGCAAAAGATGGGCAAGAACTTATTAATACTTCTGATCCTGGTATTTTCCTTCAGCCGCTTGTTTGCACAGGATGCACAGTTCGGACAAAACAAAGTGCAGTATAAGGATTATACCTGGTATTATATACAGACAAAACATTTTGACATATATTTTTCAGACGGCGGGGGAAAGCTGGCGGAATTTACTTCGAAAGCTGCCGAAGACGCCCTGGTTTTATTGCAGAAAAGTTTCCGGTATTCAATTAATAACAGGATCACTATCATTGTATACCGGTCACATAACGACTTTCAGGAAACTAATGTGACTGATGAATACCTGGAAGAAGGGATCGGTGGTTTTACGGAAATCTTCAAGAACAGGGTCGTTCTGCCCTTCGACGGTTCGTATAATAATTTCCGCCACGTAATCCACCACGAGCTTTCGCACGCTGTTATCAATGACATGTTTTACGGCGGATCCTTTCAGAATATCATCTCAAAAAACATAAATATACAACTTCCTCTCTGGTTCAATGAAGGTATGGCAGAATACGAATCATTAGGCTGGGATACTAACACCGATATGTTTATCCGTGATGCCATCATAAATGAATACCTGCCTGACCTGAATGGCCTCTATGGATATTTCGCCTACAGGGGCGGACAATCTGTCTTTTATTATATCTCTCAGAAATATGGAAAAGAAAAGGTCAGCGAGATTGTAAATAAAACGCGCGGTTCTGGCGATTTTGAAGAGGCTCTTAAGGCTTCAATAGGTCTGAATTTTGAGGAACTGAACGAGAGATGGAAAAAGGATCTCAAGAAGACCTACTGGCCAGACATTGCAACAAGAGATGATCCCGACAATTTTGCTAAAAAACTGACCGACCAGAAAAAGGAAAAAGGCGGGTCCTATAATACCGTTCCTGCTATTTCTCCCCAGGGCGATAAAATAGCATTTATTTCAAACAGGGACATATACTTCGATGTTTACATAATGAACGCCATTGACGGTAAGATCATTAAGAAACTGGTGGAGGGAAACAGGACCAGCGAATTTGAAGAACTCAATATTCTGGCTCCGGGACTTACCTGGTCACCGGACGGAAAAAAGATCATCCTGACTGCAAAAAGCAACGGATTTGACGTTGCTTATGTTATTGACGTGGATTCTGAGGACAAGGATGTGCTCCCCATTAAAATGGATGGCATTTCTTCCATGAAATGGTCACCAAACGGTTCTCAGCTGGCCTTCATTGGACAAAACGGTACTGAATCTGATGTATATTTATATAACATGGAAACCAGGCAGTCGGTTAATCTTACTAATGACCTGTTTACTGATTCCGACCCTTCATGGTCACCTGATGGTAAGACTATATTTTTCGCCTCCGACAGAAGGGATGTGACTAATTCAGCAGCACTGCCCGATACTTTCAGCATTAGTAATTTTAATTACCATCAGACCGACCTCTATGCCCTGAATGTCCAAACCAGACAGATCATCAGGATTACGGATCTACCCAACAGCGATGAATCGTCTCCAATTATATCACCTGATGGCAAGGAATTGTTATTTATTTCCAGCATGAATGGAATAAATAACATCTATAAAATGAATGTGAATCTGTCTGACCCTGACTCGCTGCGTATGGATCAATCCACCATCAGGCCGGTTACTAATTCCCTGAACGGAATCTATCAGCTTTCAATGTCTGCCGACGGTAAAAAACTTGTATTCAGCTCATTCTATGATGCAGCATATAACCTGTTTTTAATGACAAATCCTTTTGAGCCCAAGACTAACAAAACAAAGCTTGAACCGACTATTTATTATGCAAGCCTGCTGAATCCGGCCAAACAGGATAGCGCTGCAAGTGGCGCTTTGAATATTACAGTAGCTCAAAAAGATTCCACTTCAAAAAATGTGGCTGTGGTAAGTGATTCTTCAAGACCACAGATATTTACCGGACAGGTCACGGTAAGTAAAAGAGATTCTGTGACTTCCGGACGGGATTTCAGCCGGTATGTTTTTGGAGGCAGACAGGATGATACCCTCGGAATAAGGAACCCTGACTTTAATCCGAAGAACAACCTGGATAAAAATGGCAACTTTTATGTAAATAAATACAAGGTCAGTTTTTCTCCCGATATAGTCTATGCTAACGCCGGTTATAGCACACTCTACGGACTCCTCGGAACAACAGTCCTCTCATTCAGCGATGTGCTCGGTAACCACCGCCTGATTGGCGTAACAAGTATGCAGATAGACCTGAAGAACAGTGACTATGGCCTTGCCTACTATTACCTGCCCAAGAGAATTGACTATGGTATTGAAGCATTTCATACAGCAAGATTTATATATCTTGACAGACCGGGCGAGGTTGACCTCTTCAGATTCAGGAATTACGGAGGAATTTTTTCAGCCAGTTATCCGCTTAATAAATTCTACCGTATTGACGGCAGCCTGAGCTGGCTGAATGTTTCATCGGAAAACCTGGATAACACGAATGAAACACCTGAAAGAATCTCATACATTATACCTTCGATCAGTTTCGTACATGATAATACAATGTGGGGTTATACTGCACCCATCGACGGCACCAGATACAACCTTACTCTTTTTGGCAATCCATATAGCGGTTCCAAAAATCTGAGCTTCTATTCACTTGTGTGGGATTTCAGGCACTACAGCAGATTCTGGTTTGATAATGCCTTTGTATTCAGGATTTCAGGCGGCTACTCTGGCGGCGAAAATCCGCAGAGATTCTTTATCGGAGGAACAGACAACTGGATCAACAGAACATTCTCAACTGGTGAGATCCCTGTAAATTCTGCTTCCGATTTCGCATTCCTGACGCCGGCTTTGCCATTGAGAGGCTATAACTACGCAGAAAAGATAGGGACTAAATACTCATTGCTCAACCTCGAGCTGAGAATGCCGCTGATCAGGTACCTGGTAACAGGACCGATTCCTCTGCTCTTCCAGAATATCCTGGGTGCTGCTTTTATTGATGCTGGTTCAGCCTGGGATGATACGAAGAAGCTTCAGCTGATAGGAAGGGAAAATGGTACTATTGTAACAAAGGATCTTCTGATGGGTACAGGTGTCGGAGCCAGAATCTTCTTCCTCTATTTTCTGGTAAGATTTGACGTGGCGTGGACATATAATCTGAATTCTTTCTCGGCGCCCAAATACTATTTCTCACTAGGTGCTGACTTCTAAATAAGATTTTCCCGGTTAATAAAAAAGGCAGAGTAAACAATATTTACTCTGCCTTTTTTATTAACTTTTTACGGTTTAGGTCTCCTAGTTCTTCAACACCCGGCCCTTATCATCATAATTTCTCTGTGACAATAGTTTACCCTTTTCATATTTGGCCTCACTTTTCACAAAACCGTTCTGATAATAGCTAACATAATTGCCATCCATGATGTCATCTTTATAATAGGTGTATTGTGATACTTCCCCGTTTTGAAAATACCAGGTCTTTAATCCGTCTTTTAATCCATTCTTATAGGTTTCTTCATACTGGAGTTTGCCATCAGGATAAAATGCCCGTGCTTTTCCATCCGGATTACCGTCAGCATAATATGTTTCTGTTTTCAGGGCTCCTTCCGGATAATAGGTTTTGCAGATACCCTGTAAAACTCCCTTGTAATAATTCCATTCTGCATACAGCCTTCCCACCTTATCGTATTCATATGCTATACCCTTCTTCAATCCGTTTTCATAAGTGGTAACGGTTTCAACATAACCGCTGTCATGGTATGTCCTGCATACACCATCCGGCCTTCCATCAATATAACTGAATTCGCTCTTCAAAAATCCGCTGTTGTAGTAGATTTTTTCCGGACCCTGTTTTTTCCCGTCCTTAAAGCTGATCTCCGATTTCAGAATACCGTCATCATAATAATCCTTGAAACTCTCTTCAACCTTATCGAATTTTTTGTCTATTCCGTACCTTATCCGTTTTATTATCTGCCCATTTTCATAGGTATCTATGACCTTTACCGCTCCATCCACATAAAATAATTTCGACGTCCCGCTCAGCTTGTCGTTTTTATAATTGGCTTCCAGCGCTATGTTTCCATTTTCAAAGTATGTTCTGCTAATCCCGTCCAGTTTACCATCCACATAATATCTCTCAACTTCAGGTCCCCCGCCGTCAAAAAATGTCCTTGAGAGCCCGTTGAGTGTTCCATTGTGGTAGTTCCAGAGCCCCATTATTTTGCCGCTTTTGTAGTAGGTTTTAGTTATTCCTTCCTGAATATTATTTATATAGTTAGGCTCGGCCCAAAGTTCGCCTGTTTCATAGTACCACTTGGAAATGCCTTCCAGTTTTCCGTTTGCATAGTTCCACTCCATGCTCAGGATTCCGTTTTCATAGTACCACTTGGAGGTTCCATCCTCTTTGTCGTCATGAAAGTACCATAACTTCCATAATTGCCCGTTCTCATAATACTCACGATACGTTCCTTCGCGCTTTCCATAATGATATGCCCCTTCGGACTTTAATTTACCACTGGTATAGAAGGTTTGTTTGATATCGAATTCCTTTTCCTGAGCTGATATCAGGTGGAACACCGCAAAAACGAAGAAAAAAGTGAGACTATATGTAAAAAGTCTAAAAAATGTCCTGTTATCTTTCATTCTTTCCGTTTAGTTTATTTCATTTTACAAGAATAATATGTAAAAGTTTCGAATGAAATTTAAGAAAAATCCACGTTATTTTTAGGGAATTTATTAAGGGATTGCTGGTGAAAAATTCCAGGCTGACATGAGCTGATATGACCATTATAATTATAATAAATAATTCTGTTTTTACTTAATATTTGCTAAATTTGTCAAGAAAATCAGGGGAACAGATGTTTTTGACAGACCAGAAAGTCGGATTTTTTGATGCCGATCCCGCAGGCATCATGTTTTTTGCAAATATTTTCAGGATGGCCCATGCTGCCTATGAAGAGGTGCTTAATAGTAAGATACCGGATCGCAACTATTTTCTTGACGATGAGTTAGCAATTCCTATAGTACATTCAGAAGCGGACTATTTTTTGCCCCTGAAGCCTGGGGACGTTGTTACACCGGAGGTCAGTCCGACCGTAATTAAGGAATCTTCCTTTGAGTTGACTTTTACTTTCAGGAACAAGGGGGGTAGCGTCTGTGCAAGAGTCAGGACTGTGCACGTGGTTGTGGATAAAAACAACTGGACCAAGGTAACCATCCCGGCAGACCTGATGAACTGTCTGGCAGACCTGTAGGAGCGTCCTGAGGCCTATTTTGAAAGCATCTGGCGCACATAATCCCGGCGTACTTTTCCAAGCGACGTTTTCGGTATCTCGTCTATAAAATATATCTTCTTGGGTATCTTGTAGGAAGAAATGCTGCTTCTTAAAAAACTGATTATTTCCTCTTCAGACGGCTTATTTTTACTCACTATCGCGGCAGCCACTAACTGCCCCCACTGATCATCCATGAGACCGAATACACACACATCCTGGACCTCCCCGTGTTTTAGGATTGCGGCTTCAACTTCCAGGGGATTAACATTTTCACCACCCGTAATTATCAGGTCAGTCCTTCTGGTTTCAACGTACAGGTATCCTTCTTCATCCAAATGCCCTAAATCCCCCGTTAGATAGAAGCCTCCATTTAATTTCATCTTTGTTTCACCGGGCTTATTCCAGTATCCTGCCATTACAGACTTCCCCTTTACCAGAATCTCTCCCGAATTCCCTGGAGGCACCCTGCTGCCCTGCTCATCCACGATGCAAATCTCGTTTTCTAAAAGTGGGATGCCTGCCGAGCTTATTTTTGCAGGATTTTCATTTAAATTAACGGCTGTGACCAGCGAGGATGTTTCTGTAGATCCGTAGACCTTCACTATATTCCAGCCATCTTCCAGCGCTTTTCGGGACAGGTCATCCTCCACTGGTCCCCCGCCCAAAAGGAGGCATCGCATCTCTGCATTCGGCTTTATTCCCGATTCAATGATCCGTCTGAGTGTGGTAGTTACAAAAGAGGCCAGAGAAGGCCTTAGAAGCTGCATTGCAGTAACTATTTCCTCTGCCCTTAGTGATTCAGGAATGATGATTGTCGAAGCAGATAAGATTGCTCTTACGGGAATCGATATACCTCCAATGTGATAAAACGGGAGACTGGCCAGCCAGCGGTCAGAAAGCGTATGTTTAATGACAGAATCTGCCGCAGCGGCACTTTGCAACAGGTTATCATATGTCAGCATAACTCCTTTTGAGCTGCCCGTAGTACCGGAAGTATACAAAATCAGGGCAATATCCTGCATATCCCGGTTTCCATATTCAAGGCTGCCTGGCTTTGGCAAATCCGGAAGAGTATGAGGGAAAATAAGCCTGGATATTGAATTCCTGCTCTCAGGAAGCCTGCTGTTCAAATCAGCGTGGATAAAAAGATGCGTGGCACCTGAATCGGCTATTAGTATTTCAAGTTCTGAATCCAGAAGTCTGACGTTAAGTGGAACAACAACTGCCCCAAGCCGCCACAAAGCACATAAAAGGGCCACAAAATCGGGGTTATTCCCGCTCAAAATAGCAGTATGCATCCCTCTTTTTATGCCGATGGAAGTTAAATACCCTGCCCAGGCGTTAACATGGCGGTCAAGTTCAAAATATGTCATGCTCCTTCCGGAAGATAATAAGGCCGGATGATCGGAGGGAACGTCTATCTTTCTGTTGAATAAATTAAAAAACATCCTTAACTGCTCTTCCCGGAATTACACTTTATGAAAATCTGCTTTGTCATTAATTTCAATAATACCACGTTGAATCTCAAATGGGTCGCTGTAAGTCTCCCCTTCCAGATAATCCCTGGTCCCAAGTCCATGTGCTGTTGGCGGTGCTACCACAGAAGCCAGAAATACAGTGGCTCTTCTTCCGACAGAAGTTTCAAAAGCAGAGGAGAGTACCACCTGGGCACCGCCCATCTCTGCAGCATTTATCACTTTCAATGAATTCAGAATACCGCCAGCCATCATCGGCTTTAAGATCAAAACTGCGCCTTTACAATTGCGGATTATTTCTTCTGCATCTTCAGGACTACGAAGTATTTCGTCTGCGGCCAGGGGAACAGGCGAAGTTCTGCAAAGCTCGAAAAAATCCTCCCTGCTGATAACCGGCTGTTCTATATACTCCGGGCAAAAGTGCTTCAGTTTTTTAAGATTTTCCTTAGCCTGGGGAAGTGCCCATTTCCCGTTTACATCCAGGCGGAGCGAGACCTTGTTTCCGAAACTTTTTCTTATCAATTCAACCGTTTGATAGTCCTGCTCAAACTCCTCACGCCCCATTTTCAGCTTGAGGGTGGTGAATCCTGCCTCTATGATGGTTTTGGCCCTCAGGAGCACCTCCCCGGGGCTAAGAAGGTCAATTAAGGCATTAACTCTTATCCGTTTATTCGAGTGCACATTCAGCAGCCTGTCAAGTGTAGTTTTGCCGTTATTTACAAGAAGGTTAAGGAGTGCCTGCTCAATCCCATGTCTTGCAGCAGGGTAATCATTAAGAAATGCAAGCGATTGCGTGAGCTCCTGCGGACCGCTATATTCCCACGAGTGTTTACATAATAAATACTCTGCCTCTTTTAAGGCATCCTGTGTCTGAAAAAATGTTTCAGTTCCGAATTCCGGCAGCGGAGCCGCCTCCCCTATTCCCGGTTCACATCCCCCGCCGCTGGCCTTAACAAAAAATCCCCTTCTTTCTTTTATATCCCCGCCGGAAGTCCGGAAAGAGAATTTAAGCCTGTAATTAAAGGGAATAAATTCTAAGGCCGATACTTTCATAATACTATGCCAAAAGCAAACAGAAAACCATATAGAGCCGAAAGCTTTGCAGTCAGTTCAAGTGTCCTGTTAAGATAAACCCCCTCCAGTGAATAAATCATCTTTATTAATTTTACAGCCAGGGGAAAGGTCAGCAGAGGCAGAAATATCCAGAAATCCTGCTTATATACTAAATACACAATAAAAGGAGTCAGATAGCTCAGGATCATAAAAATAATGTACTGCATACGGGCAAATCTCTTTCCAAATATTACTGCTGTTGTATTTTTTCCTGCAGCTTTGTCCTCATCGGTATCCCTGTAGTTATTTACTACGAGAATATTGGTGATGAGTGCTCCTACCGGTATCGATGCCCAAATAGCCAGGCTGGTAAATTTCAGCGTTTGAACATAAAAAGTACCCACAGTCCCGACAAATCCAAAAAAAAGGAATACGAATACGTCGCCCAGTCCATTATAAGCCAATGGGTAGGGACCGGCCGTATAAGCTATTCCGGCCAGAATAGAAAGCACACCAATGATAAGTATGGGTATACCGCCCAGATACACCAGGTACATTCCCAGCAGGAATGCCGACCCAAAGACAACAGCCATTCCGATTTTCATTTCCGCAACCGTAATTAGTCCGGAAGCCAGTGCACGCACTGGACCGGTGCGGTCCTCTTTATCGGCTCCGGAGAGAAAATCATAAAGGTCATTTGCATAGTTGGTACCAATCTGAATTAAAAGCGAACACAGTAATGCAACCAGCGCGGCCAATGGCTTAAGGCTGTTCTCAAAGTGTGCCAGCGCAGTTCCAACAATTACCGGCATTACTGCCGCTGGTAAGGTATGGGGACGGCTGGCAAGAACCCAGCTGTCAAACTTGCTTGTTTTTTTACTATTTGAAATAGACATTCTGTTTTTAATTTTAATTATAAATTGCCTGTTTATGGCAGCCTTGGAAATTTATTGAAATCAGGTTTTCTTTTCTCAAGATATGCTTTTTTGCCTTCCTGTGCCTCTTCACTCATATAGTAAAGCAGGGTTGCATTCCCAGCAAGTTCCTGTATTCCCTGCTGTCCGTCAAGTTCAGCATTGAATGCGGATTTTAACAAACGGATTGATAAAGGACTCTTCTCCAGAATCTCGCGTGCCCATTGAACACCCTCTTCCTCAAGCTGTTCAACTGGAACAATTTTATTTATCAAACCCATCTCAAATGCTTCAGCCGCATTATACTGACGGCAGAGATACCAAATCTCCCTCGCCTTTTTTTGCCCAACCAGGCGTGCCAGGTAGCTTGCTCCGAAGCCGCCGTCAAAACTGCCGACCTTGGGACCTGTCTGTCCGAAGATTGCATTATCCGCCGCAATTGTAAGATCACAAACTACGTGCAGTACGTGTCCGCCTCCGATTGCATAGCCTGCAACAAGAGCAATGACCGGTTTTGGTATGCTGCGAATCAGCTTTTGCAGATCAAGCACGTTCAGGCGGGGTACTCCGTCGCCACCCACATATCCCTGATCCCCACGTATTCTCTGATCACCACCCGAACAAAAAGCATATTTCCCATCCTTGGAGGGCCCTTTTCCTGTCAGGAGGACTACTCCGATTGAAGGATCCTCTCTGGCATCGATAAATGCGTCATACATCTCTATTACGGTTTCAGGTCTGAAAGCATTTCTGACTTCAGGACGGTTTATGGTAATTTTTGCTATACCATCCAGCTTTTCATAAATTATATCTTTATATTGTTTTGCATTCTGCCAATTAAATTGCATCTTATTTCCTCTCTCTGGTTTTACTTTTCAGAAACTATTGGATAAGGGCTGCTGAAAATGTTGTAAAAAATTATTAAGCAAATTTAAGAAATATTCGGGTCTTTCTAAATGGATATTATGGCCGCAGTCCTCTGCAATTATGTGTTCCCCATGAGGTAATAGCTCCAGCATCTTCTTATTGATTTCCGTATACTTATTATCCAGTTCACCTGTTATCAGAAGCGTCCTGCAATTCATCTCAGACAGGCTGTTCCACAGGTGGGGCATTATTCCGGTTGAAAAGCCTCTTAAGGAATTTGCCAGCCCCGTGCGGTTATTTTTAATTTTTGATTCCCTTATGCGCCTGTAATAATCAGCAGTCAGTCTCTTCTGTGTGTCAAAAAGCGGGATATTCATCCAGTAATCTACAAATTGTTCTATGGGATTATTCTCAATAAAATCCGCCAGTTTCTGATCAGCCCTGTAACGTTCTTCCCTTTCTGCATTACTTACTATTCCGGGAGTGCTGCTTTCAAGTATCAATCCTTTCAGTAACTGAGGGAATCTTCTGGCAAATGAAAGTGCAGCCCTGCCGCCCATTGAGTAGCCCGCCAGAATTATGTTGTCCAGATTTAACTGCTCAAGCACAACATGGATATGGCTGACAAT
>JBLMZM010000089.1:0-4562 GCA_050258815.1 Ignavibacteriales bacterium | reverse complement strand
AAGGGGGCAAATGCCCCCGTTTCCTTAAATCAGAACAGATCCGCCCAGGACCAGCTTCCTGGTTGATAGTTAACCCAGCCTGAAATTATTCAATCTGAAACATTAAGTTTTTATTAATTCTGCGGCAAAGGATTGTTTCTCCCTGCGGTTTTTGAGATATTTAACATTGAAATTTTCCATTACTTACTATTAAATGATTTGCAAATAAAGAAACAGGGTTATTACTGATATAATGATTGAACCTAAGATATTTTACAGAAAACTGGATTTTATTCTTGACAGGATTGGAAGGGAAAGGTCCGGAAAGGATTTCCTTTTTACAATCGTAAAGGAACTCGAAAACACATTCTATAGCGATTTGCGCCTTTGCAAGGGCAGGGTATATGAAGAATATGAGGAGTATTTTGCCCTGATTTACCCGGATCCCAGCCAGGCTGAACATATGACTGAAAGGCTGCCTGTAGATTCACCAGGCGTTCAGGCAGTGATTAAACATAAGACTTATATATATGACAGCAATTCCAACAGCATTGATATAAAAATTAACGGGGGCAAGGAATATTCAATTCCTGCCGCACTGACGGTAAGCAGTTCGGAATACCGCTGGATAATTGTATTTGAGCTAAAAAGCGGGTGGATAAGGGAAGAGGTTGGATTCTGCCTTAATGCCGTCAGATCCGCGTTAAACTACAGGTTATATTCCGAATCATTGAAAAATGAGATGACGCAGGCAGCTAATATTCAGCAAAGTCTTTTGCCCTCATTTATCCCTAAAATACCAGGTTATGACATCGCCTGCTCATCAAAACCGGCTGAAATAGTAGGCGGTGACCTTTATGATTTTTATTGTCTGGAAGATTCCAGATTTGGAATATGCCTCGGTGACGCGAGCGGACACGGAATGCCTGCAGCTCTGCTGGTCAGGGATGTTGTAACAGGCCTGAGGATGGGAATTGATGAGGACGCATATAATTCTCCCAGGAGGAAACCATTCCAAAATTCACTCCGTGTACAGAAACTGAAGCAGATTGATTCTGTAAATATTCTGAAAAGACTGAACCGGGTAATATATAAAAGTACATATTCCACCAGATTTGTTTCCCTGTTTTATGCCGAATTTGACAAGTCGGGTAAATTCTTTTTTGTAAATGCGGGACACCCGTCGCCAATACTGGTAAAGCATAACAGGGTAGAGGAATTAAATTCAACGGGACCCATATTCGGGGCCCTGCCTGAGGTGAAGCTTAACAGTCACGATGCCGAAATTTCTTCGGGTGATGTGATGGTTCTCTTCAGTGACGGCATATTCGAAAGGCAAAACAGCAGGAATGAGGAATTCGGGCTGCCGAGACTCAAAGAGCTCATATTGATGTACAGGCACAAAACAGCCCAGGAATTGCTTAATATCATTTTTGGATTGGTGCAGGAATTTGGTAAGAGTCCCCGCTGGGAAGATGACGCATCTCTCATGATAATTAAGAAATTGTAATTTCAGTAAATCATGAGTTGAGCACGTCCCACGGTATTATTTAATTATTTTGCCGTGCCGGCGTTTTATTATCTCAAAATTGACTTAATAAATATTTTAATATCCCGGATTAATAGAAAAATAAAATAAATCTCCTTGCTATTCATATAAAAATTCAAAAAATTAAACCCCGGGATTTGGTGCTTGTTAGCTGCTGCCGCTTTTTTATATCTCACACCATGGATGATTATGGCTAGTTCCGTATGGAATCAGACTGTCAGTTTCTTTAGTACTTTATTTTACTGGAAATCACCTGCGTTGCATAAAACGAACTATTACTTTTATCCATAATCAATTTTTCGTGGAATCCTGTCTGTTTATGCATTCGCGCATTCATGAAATATACAATGGAGTACTATATGTTCAAATCAATTCTACACTTGTGTATGTGCCTGCTTTTTGTTTCTTTACTGCTGACCGGTAATGCTTTTTCACAGGACGTTCCCGTCTCCGGCGAGCTGAACAAAAAGATCGCTTCAGCCGACCTGCTGAGCGACCTGGATTTCATACTTGCCAGGATTTCAGATAAACAGTTTAACCGCACCCCATTTAATTTTATTCCTGAGAATGATTTTCAGAAGGAAGTAAAAACAATAAAAGATTATCTTGCAAAACACGACAGCCTTACACGCCTCGATTTCCTTTTATCTGCAGGTCCGCTGGTTGCATCACTGAAGGACGATCATGCTTCATTTAAGGTTGGCGGCAGCAAATGGATGCAGAATACTCTTAAGGGCGGGCTTACTCAGGAAAAGTTCTTTATCCCTATGAGCGCTATTTTATATGACGGTCAGGCCTATGTTGTTGCCAGCGACACCATCCCCCTGAAGTCGCAGATCATTTCAATAAATGATGTTCCGGTAATGGATGTGCTTGGTAAGACGCTGAAATGCGTGGATTACAGCATCTATAGCTGTATCGACAGAAAACTGGTTACATTCTTTGATTTTGGAAAATATGCATTTGAACTTTATACGATGTTCCATTTCAATAATGAAATAACTGTAAAATACATTCCTTACGGACAGACCAAAGAGGAAGTAGTTGTTATGCCCTTGTACCGTTATATGGATAAAACGGCACTTGCAAAAGCAAAAATAATTCCTATAAAAATGGAAAAAGCCCCGTCTCTGACTTTCAGGGATGATATAGCCATTCTGCGTATTCCATCGTTCCAGCTGGGCCGTAATATGGGCGAAGCCCTGAAGCAATATCTTGGCCTGTTCGACAAGTACTTCAAAGAAATTGATGCAAAGAAGTCCAAAAAATTGTTAATTGACCTCTCAAACAACGGCGGAGGCAGTGAATATCCCGGGTATATCCTGCTTAATTATCTGACTGATAAGAAATTGAAGGTAACCTACAACAGCGACGATACAACTCCTGCTGAACTTTTTAACCAGTCAATCAGAAAAGAAATTGGTGATTCGGTTGCAAATCAGTATCAGTTCAGCCTTTTTAAGGGCGATGTTTACCTGTTAACCAGTGAATTGACCTTCTCGGCAGCTGCAAGGTTCGGTGATGTATTCAAGACCAATTCACTGGGAAAAATTATAGGCAGGGAAACGAGGGGATTCAGGACCCACTACGGCGAAGCCAAGTGGTACGATCTGGAGAAAACCGGACTCGGACTGCAGCTTTCCAGCAAATTCCTCGTGTCAGCATCAGGCGATATGCAGCCTCATGGTGTTACACCTGACATGGAAATTAAATATAAAAATATTGACGACGCGTGTGACAGGTTTGGAAATGACTACCTGCTCACAGAAGCGGTGAAATATATTTCAGCTGCAAACTGATTCTTAAGTCCGTTGTAAAATGGGTGCTTAGTGTTTGGTCACTAACTCAACACCAGGCACTCAACAATATCCATGTACCAGGGGCAGGCAAAGTGACAGAGGAAAAATGTTGTAATATTAACAAGAGGAGGCAATGAAAATGATAAGCAGAATCTGGCACGGCTGGACAAATCCTTCTAACGCGGATGCTTATGAGGAACTCCTTAAAAGCGAGATCTTCACAGGAATTGAAAGCAGGAAGATCGAAGGCTACAAGGGAATCAATCTGTTAAGAAGGGAAGTCAATGGCGAGGTGGAATTCATCACTATCATGTGGTTCGATAATCTGGATGCCGTAAAGTCATTCGCAGGCGAGGATTATGAAGAGGCCGTTGTGCCTTTGAGGGCCAGGACTATACTGGCAAGATATGATCAACGCTCGCAGCATTATGAGGTGAAGGTATAGCGAAAGGATAAGGCAATGTATGTGATGAAGTAGTTTTCAGGATCAATGTAATAGAACGACCTTGGGCGGAGGGCCCGCTGAAGCGGACCGCCCGCCCAAAGGACCCCTGACCTCCTCCTTACCTTCTCCTACCCCGGGCTTCAGCCCGGTGGGAAAGTATTACCCTTACATCCAGGATTATCTTTCACTACTCTGGGGCTTTATCTCAAGCCACCATTATGCATGAACATTTGCCCCTGATCATCATCAACTAACTATATCTACCCCGGGCTTCAGCCCGGAATAGATATGAATGGGGATAATATGGAGCTAACCCTTATCCATAGCCCCGGCCTTCAGGCCGCTGGGTAAGGAGGACGCCCCTGATCATCATCAACTAACTATATCTACCCCGGGCTTTAGCCCGGAATAGATAAGGATGGGAATAATATGGATTTAACCCTTATCAGTAATCCCAGTCTTTTAGGCAGGTGGATAGGAAAAAAGAGGTTACTCCAATACGAGATGAATCAGATCACTCCAATTCAAGATGAATCAGATCACTATATCTACCCCGGGCTTCAGCCCGGAATAGATAAGAATGGGGATAATATGGATTTAATCCTTATCAGTAGCCCCGGCCTTCAGGCCGGTGGAAAAGGAGGAGCCCCTGATCATCATCAACTAACTATATCTACCCCGGGCTTCAGCCCGGAATAGATAAGAACGGGGATAATATGGATCTATCCTTTATCAGTAGCCCCGGCCTTCAGGCCGAGGGATTAACGGAAGTCCCCCTAACCCCCTCTCT
>JBLMZM010000088.1:0-2890 GCA_050258815.1 Ignavibacteriales bacterium | reverse complement strand
CAAACTATGGAGCTATTTATCACAAGTATGCCGATGGGTGGAAAGAGAAAATGGTCCTGAGCAGGAAGAATATTGACCTGTATGAAATACACCCGACAGGAGAAGGCAGTAAATGCCTTATTTATGCCACAAAGTTCACTTATCATCCTTTTTCTGACAGTATGGCTATCTATGAATATGACGGGAATAAAAGCTTGAAAGAAATTGCTGTAGGTTCAGATCACAGCAGAAATTCTGAATGTTTTATCTACAGAATTCAGGGCAAACTGTTAGTTGAAATGAAAGGAATGGTTTATGAGTACTACAAAGGGCAGTATAAAGAATTCATTTCAATAAAAGCTCTAAATAACGGATCTATTATGGGAGGCAGAAATATAAATGATATGTTCATCTGGCAGAGAGAGGGCCTGGCTCATTATAACGGCACAGATACGCAGATCATCTTCAAACTTAAAGATGACATTTGGCTGCACGGCCGTGTGATAGCTTTTGAAAAGGAGATCTTTTTTATGGGCTCTGATCAAAAAGGAGATTACTACCTTGTGAAAGGAAAACTGAAGGATTAAAACATATGAGAAGCTATAGCTCAGAAGAAATTCAAGGGACAGTGTTGGCGCACTGCCCCCTGGGTTAAATAGTCCACCTAAAGGCTCGCTACCTTAATAATCCTGCTATCTCGGCAGGACCGGGGGCTATTTATGTTTAAAATAACACTTATTTACACAAATTACTAATTGGGAGGAGAAATGAAAAGTTATTTCCTTAAAGCCGGTTCAGATAAGATACTTTTGATCTTATTCTTGTTGCTGATTTCTTTCTCGGTTTCATTTCCTCAGGAAAGTACCAAGACATACGATGTTACAAATAGGAATCTGATTCAAAAATATTTGTACCCTGATGGGCAGTGCAGTTTTTTTGATGGTTTTCCATTTGACTATGGTGTCTACATTGGTAGTTCTACTGAAGCCAAAACTATTCGCCGCTCAATATGTGAATTTCCAATTAATTTTCCGGCAGGTGCTTATGTAACTAATGTGGAGTTTATTTATAAAAACGATGTTTCATACGCTTCAAATTTCAGGTTGTACTATATTCCTGACATAGGAAGCAGCTTAAAATATGCCGATCTGTGGGCAATGACTGAAGCAAGCGGAGTAACAGAACTTGACTTTTTTGTTGGAACCTCAGCTCGTACTGTTGAAATGAGTATAACTAAATTGCGGGACTTTGTTAATAATGCAATTGAATCGGGAAAAACCAAAATTTATCTCGGTTTAAGAGCTGCTAATGAAAACGAATCCACAACTGCAAGCTCCTTCGAAAAGTTGCAGTTAAGGTATACTTATGAAATAGGAACAAAATATACAATTAAGAACAGTAACGGTATAGGTAAGATCGACCTCAGTATTAACAACGGTCCTTTTTCTGAAGTACCTGGTGATACCGTAATTAGAAAAAAGATTGGAACAGTCATTAAATTAAGGGCAAAGGAAGAACAGTTTGATGGTACTCACTACTGGGTTTGGAATCAGGACCCCAATACAGTACAATCTACGAAAAGTTATTGGTCCAAAGACAATAAATTAAATATAATTACATTTGGAAATATTGAAGTTCAAGATGCCGCAAATGAAAATGAATTTTATGTGACTTACACTGCCCAACTATGGAAAAAATATGTAATCAACCGAGTAGACAAAACAGAATTCGACGGAAACTTTCAGACAAATGATCTAACCCGTGTGGTAGAAGGAAACAGCCTAAATATCCCGTATTCAGAAACTCTTACAAAAACAACAGGGACCTATGACTTTGCAGGATGGGAAGATGGAGAAGGTTCATTAAGAACACCAACTGACAATGCAACTTATACTGCCCTTTATAAAATTCCTAATAAATCAAATGCTTCAACAGCCTTCTCAAGCTCAAGCCAGCGGAAATTTATCCGTACTCCTGACGGCAGCCTTCACATGGTTTATGAAAGCATGGGTTACGTCTGGTATGAAAGGAGCAGTAATGAGGGCGCTTCTTGGGAGATGATGAATGATGGAAAACCTATAAGTGGTTCCGGGGGAAAGTCCCCATCCATAGATTATGCTGACCTAAACGGCTACGGCTACATAGGTATTGTATTCCAGGAAGGAAGTGATATCAGGTACTGCTCGGTAGAATACAGCAAGAATGAGAGTAGTACCATATTTTATCCTTTAAGTTATCCTGAAAATCCAATTTTCAATGATCTTTCGGAAGGTGAAGCAATGCCTGTTATAGCTTTCGGAAAGATCCCCTATGGAGAGTTCCTGGTTGTATGGAAGGATAACAGGAACAATTATGACGGGCAGGAGGACGGCTTCTATGGTGCATACTGCAGCCATGACGGGAATTATATTTATTACATGAACTATATAGAAGGCATTAACAGCGGAACTAAATCACTTCATCCATGCCTTGTATCCAACAAGCTGGACAACAATACATTCCACCTTGCATGGGAAGATAATATTTCGGATGTAGCAGGGCAGAAGTCAGGTTCGATCAGCTACGCAAGGCTTTCTGTCAGCCAGGGAGTGCCTCAGGGAATAATATGTAACAAATATAATGCAAATATATCCAATGGAAGCGGACTAATAAAAAACTCAATGCCCTCTATGATAGTAGGATCTGACAATAATAACGGAGTCAGGTTAGCCTGGATTGGCGATAATAACCAGGGACAGTGGAGTGACGTCTTTAGGGGAATGTTCTCTGATGGGACGTGGAACCCTAGGTTCTGGAAGTTTGGAAGCCGCGTTATTTCCCAGAGCCTGAACCTGGGAAGTGACGGATATTTTCTTACATTCAGTGAATTCTACTACTACAATGTATGCCAGAACCGCTTTACGGACAGCCG
>JBLMZM010000087.1:0-8155 GCA_050258815.1 Ignavibacteriales bacterium | reverse complement strand
GCAAAAAAGATAAGACATGGCTGGTGGACCTTGGTGATATCAAATTCAGCAGTAATGACTCCTGGATTAACTCTGAAGTTCAGCTTATCAGTAGTGAAAAATCTCTCAATCCCGACAGCACTGTAAATAACCGTTTTACATTTAAGGCGTTAAAAAGCAGCAAAGGCTACGTATATTTTATTGAAACGGACCAGGCAGGTGCTGCATCATCAAATGATTCTCATGGATTGGTAATTGGCTATGACATTAATCCATTGGATAAAGTTTCTACACAAATCTATAGCAGTATATGGGAATACAATGCTGAAGGGAGTTCCTTCAGTACAGTGCGTTTACGGATCAAAGGGACCACAAATGCCTATAGATTAAGAGGAATGACATATGGGGACGGCCTGGCAATGGCTATGGAGATTCCAATCGAAAACAATAATTTTGACATTGAAATACCGGTTGCATTTAGCCACGTTAAAGATGTTACCTTAACAACAAGCACTGAACTAATAGTCTATGGAACAATAGGTTTACCTAGAATTATCAAGCTGATTAATCCCAAATCATCCCAATAATAAAATCAATAATATTTTAAGGCGCATTAAGATGAAAGCATTTAAAATGAAAACCCGTTTCTATTGTTTAAGCATTTTTCTAGCTTCATTTTCTTTTTTGTCTTTTACAGGCTGCAGTGATAGTTCAACCGAGGCGAATGACTCCATTCCGGTTAAACCGGTTGTCAAAGTTTCCAATATGAATTATAGCCAGGATAGTTTCAATGACTTCTTTCCCGACACCGTTTCTTTGAAGAATATTGCCAGCGCCTATTCGGGCAATAATTATTCGGAGGAAGTAAAAAAAGCATTGAATGATTACATGAGACAGCAGGCAAGTATATTGGGCGAAGATTCAAAAACTTTTGACAGGATAATTTCCCTTAGCGGAAGCAGCCTTACGGGGGAGTATGTACTGCCGACCTATGCTGAAAGGGCAAAGTATAATGGGCAGGATGCCTGGATTTTTCAGATCACCTATGGCCTGGGGAGTCCCACTTTAGGGCATTTTAAGTGTTTTGTGTTTGGATTGGAGAAATTAGATACTCTGCATTATGTATCGTGCAAGTAAAGAGAACAGAAGTATAGAAAACTTTATAATAATGAGGAATTTGGTTAAATTTCCACGGGTAGGATTATAAGAACTGGCAGAATCTCCATCAAGACAACCAATTTGGGAGAAAAATGAAAAGTAAAAAAGTTGAAAACTATCTTCAAAAGATAATACTTATTTTTATAGCAATTATTCCTCTTCTCTATTTCAACCAAATTGAAAATGTGCCACTAAAGGCTTTTGTTTTAGGAGCCGGATCCTGGGGCATCGGATGTATTTTCAAACTCCTGGCCTATCAAATTATTTTATCTCCTTTGCACAAAACGAATAAGTCTTTGCTTTCCATTTCACTGTTAAATGGCTTACTATCCGGCATTGTTGAACTGCTTGCCGCATATGTTATCATTTTGCTAATGAAAGATAAATTTGCTTTTGACTTTAATGCAATAATCAGTTTCGGCCTCGCAATCGGCTCATTTGAAATATTTATTGCAGTTAAAGCTAATGCCAACAAGATTATGAAGGGAACTGCACTGGAAGCACAATTTGAAAAGATGATTGAATTTCTGGATAATACGCAGGGTATTAGAAGTTACTTCTATAATGTTATCTTGCCAGTAGTCGAAAGAATAGCATGTACTTTTATACATATTTCCACAAGAGGTTTAGTCTTTATTACTGTTATCACAGGCAGTAACATACCGATTTTTATTGCTCTGGCGGTTTTTGTAATTGCAGATGGATGTCTTGGTTATTATTACCATATTTCAGGCAAACTGGCAACCAGTAAAGGGTATATTCAGGTAAATTTATATTTGCTTATCTTATCAGTTATTAATACTGTTACCTTTTTTATAATGATAAATCCATATAGAAACTTCATTTTATAAAACTGCTGTCCTTAATCAGTAGTCCATCCCTGACACGGACTTAAGTTCTAATATCTTTTACTTTCCAAATTTGACGTCATTTATGCCTCAATCATTTCCGATTCTTCAGTTATAGTTATTTATTAAATAACCGGCTAATGTAAGGAAAAGATTGCTTTAGAATAATACAAAATTTAACTAAATTCGCACAGGCGTGATTTGGGATAAGGACAGCTGTTAATATAATCAGCCTGAGGATAATTATAGCAATAATTCACCCAACAGCCCCACGTATCTGTGAGAGACGGATTTCGAAAATATTTAACCCTGCGTACAGGAGGAATGATTATGGAAAAATATAAGATATTTGAGATGGAATTTGCGAATTTATATCCACTATACATTGGGAAAGCCGAACGCAAAAATCGCACAAAAGAAGAGGTTGATCAGATCATCTGCTGGCTGACTGGTTATGACCCTGCCGGATTACAGCATCAAATAGAACAGGGAAATGATTTAGAAACTTTTTTTGCGCAGGCACCAGCCATAAATCCAAATAGTTCACTTATCAAAGGTGCAGTATGTGGTGTTCGTGTAGAAGAAGTTGAAGATCCATTAATGCAAAAAATACGTTATTTGGACAAACTCATAGATGAACTCGCAAAAGGAAAAGCAATAGAGAAAATTCTTCGTAAGTGAACCTATATTATTTAGCTAATAATCGTAGAAATTTAACAAGTATAAAACCTCTCACCGTGAAGAAAGCTTTAGAATAATGCTAAGATTGATTAAATTCGCATGGACAGGTTTTGAAAAGGGATAAAGGAAGAAAAGTATGGATTATAAGACTGTAAGCGGTACAATAAACATAGCAACGGGGCTTCTTCTGGGCTTAGTTTGGCTAGGCATTGCAGCCTTTCTTCTGCTGAAGAAAAGGAAGAGTCTGGTGCATGTGCTGTTCTTCACAATATTCTACATCTATATCTATAAGGTTTTTGACTACACCCTGTTTCAATTTCAATCCCTGCTTCTTCTAAAGCATTTTGTGCCTGGCCTGATGCTTAATGGGCTGAGCGCTGAAAAAAGCGTAAATCTTATTCCGCTCGCCACGCTCAGGCTGGAGGACGTTAAGACCTCTCTTCTCAACGTTCTGCTTATGATACCGTTCGGTTTCGGGCTGCCGTTTATTACCAGTTTCAGCATGAAAAGAGTAGTCGCTGCTGGTGCGCTCTTTAGCATCGTTATCGAACTTTTGCAGCTGATAACGGGATTTATGGCAAATACGACATTCCGTGTAGCCGACATCAATGACGTGATATTCAATACGGCCGGTGTGGCAATAGGCAGCATGATCTTTGTCGCATTCGTGCGCTTGTATCGCCAGGCATCCCGCAATTGGGCGATGAAAGAAATTCCGGTCCTAAGGTATATCGCCGAGCGGCCTCAGGTTGATAAATAATAAACTATAAACACTAAAACCCGCAAATTTAAATAACCACACATGAAAAGAAGCTTAATAATTTTTCTTCAGATTGGGATTTTTCTCATCGGCATCGGCGCTCTTGCTCTAATGCTTTGGGAACCCCACCTTGAAGGCAGAAACGCGCATGCCACACTCCTTCAAATATATTTCAACGATCCTTTTCTGGCATATGCATACATCGCATCCATTTTCTTTTTTGCAGTGCTCTATCAGGCATTCAGGCTCTTGGGATTTATAGGGCGGGATGAACTCATTTCAGCACGTTCCGTGAAAGCGCTGCGGACCATAAAATATTGCGGATTGTCTCTTGTCGGTTTTCTTTTGGGGGCTGAAGCCTATATATTCATAGTTCAGAGAGGCCGGGAGGATGACATTATGGGCGGTGTTGCTATCGGTCTTTTTCTGATATTTGTCTCCATAGCAGTGGTTATTGCCGCAGCCGTGTTTGAAAGACTTTTAAAAGGCGCCGTGGATGCAAAATCCGGCAACGACTTAACAGTTTAAGGACAAACCAGTTATAAGTCCGCCTTTTCGAGTATTAGGAATAAAATGAATTAAAAACTAATTCCTTATTCCGATATTGAGCAGATCCTGCTATAATGTATATAATAATCAGAAGGTTGTTTAGTTCCATATTTTCACCTGAAAGAGGTGTAAAATTTGCTTATATGGAACTAGAACAACCTTCCTTTTTATATTCAAACCGTAATTTTATCTATTATTTTCATTTAGTTTCTTAACAGCAGCAAACTTTGCGGCTGCTAATGTCTCACGGTTTACCTTCTCTGTGATCCTTCCGCGTGTAATATCTTCAATATTCAGATATCCGCTTATTATGAGTATTTGAAGAACCATGTTGTTTACAATAGTATCCTTCGAATATCCTTCTGCAATGTAGAGGTTTGCTGTATCCTCATAGAACTCTTCTGCAAACTCCGGATTGCTCGGCAGGCTCATCAGCTGTTCATAGGTTTCGCTTACCGAATTCAGTTCAGCATTAATGTTCGGCGTTACTAAGAGCGGACTGAACTGTTTTTCCGGGCTTTCCTGCTTAAATCCTTTTATTCCCGAAAGGTCAACTTCTTTTTTCAGATCGTCTATCCTTACAAAGCGTGCCTTCCGCATCTGTTCAAGCTGGAAGAGCATGAAGTTATAGCGGCAGACCTCACTGTTATGCTTGTGTCCTTCAAAAATGTGGCTGTATTTTTCATAGACAAGCTGATGAACATAATTCTTGTTCTTATTGATATCGTTTCTGAATATCCTAACTTCATGTATCATGTTCTTCATATCTTCAGCCGCGACCTGGGGACCTGTAATCTCCTTGCCTTTTCTTCCAAGATCAGTTGAAAGTATTCCAAGCCTAATGTGTCTTCCCCGTCCGTTGCCTTCCTTGCCGCCTTTGAGAATATTGATCAGGTGTTTTCTTGACTCCATCTGTCCCTCTTCTGCAACAAAAGGCTGTCCTGCAGGAGTTGAAGCAAGTGAGTTGAAAATGCTGTTGAACATATCCTTGTCTATAATAAAATCGCATTTCCCGTCTGAATTACCGTTTCCATTGCCAGTTCCGTTTACCGGGACACCGGAGACCAATTCAGCAGATGAAATGAATTTATTCTTTATAATGTCAAAGTTCACCTTTGCGATCTTATATGAATTATTCTTTTGTTTGAATGTCTTGCCGGCAAATATTTTATTCACCACATCTTCAATGTCTATCTTGTCTATCATCTTATATGAAGCGCAGAGATAATATTTATTGGAGTGCTCGTCTTTTTCCCAGTCCAGCACGTCATCAATATAATTGCCATGCCTGTCCATCACATCCACAATATTTTTATCACCCGTGTAGCGGAGAAGTGTTCTCTGCAGGTGCGGATTATCAGAACTTGTGGCTTTTTCTTTTCTTTCTCCGTGCGAGTCTCTGTAGAGCAGGAAGTTCTCAGGATTTTCATATCTTGTAATTCCGGCTTCAGCGCGCGCATAGTTGCTTGCAGTAAGCATGATATCTATCTTAAAGGGCATTGTAATATCACACAGGCCGCTTATTGTGCTTCTTGAGTTCAGGTCTTCAACGTTGCTGTCGGCGGCTTTTGCAAAAAGTGAATAATAGTACTTAATGAAATCCGGGTCAAAGTCAGTTACCCTTGAAAAGTCGCCTTCTTCGGTACCAATTCCGTAAAGGTCGCCCTTTTCATCGGGGAAAATATAGAACATATCGCCGGCAATCATTTTAATGGAACGAATTCCCTGCAGATCTTTTTTAAGCCACTTAAGCATCATTGCCGCAAGCATTTCAGATTTTCCCACGCCGCTGTCACCATCTACCTGTACCACAAACAGGCTTCCGTCTTCTTCCTCAACTGCAAACAATGAACCGTGTACAGGAATACCTCCCATCTCTTTTACTTTCTCATTCATCATTGTAAGCCACGGCTTCTTGATATCGCCGAAGTAATCTACTTCTTTCTTAAGCGGAGTTACCATTGTCTTTATGTTTCCGTTCGGACCTTTAAGATCGAAATAGCCTATCTGAGGGAATGCCATTACTTTCTCCGGTGCGCCGTAGAATAGTATTACATCAGGCATAAAGTTCTTTACGTCTTCAAGCGTAACCTCATCAGCCTGTATAAGGCGGAAGTTGTCCGTCAGATATTTTAAATAGCTCTTCTGAAATACATAGAGTACTTTAACCAGTCCGTGCGTAATTATCTTGCAGCGGTAGTCATTCTCATCCATGTTCTCAATGAACTTCTCCATTCTGCGTCCAAAGAATACAGATGCCGGCTTAATATCCATGCTCTTTATATATTCATGCGGCTCCGAAAAGTCACGGCCATCGTGTCCGTTCTCAGGCCTGTCTGCTTTATGGAAAGGATATATTCTTTTCTTTGCATCGGTTGCAATTCTTGTATGCGCCTGCACCGGCTGCTCAAGCCCGATCACCCCGCACTTCGACATTACTTTGGCAACCCATTCAAGACCACCTTCAAGCTGCGACTCTATCTTAAAGTCCTTGTGCAGTGTTATTCCATGCTGTATCATTTCATTAATGCTGGAATTCTGCTTCAGGAACATGGTCTCTGCGAATTTAATCAGAGTATGATTATACCTGTTATAATATTCTGTGGCCTTTGTTTTGTTCATCAGCTCAATAAAGAACAGTGCAGCGTCGCGCACTTCTTCGTGCAGCTTTTCCTGCGTAACCTTATTATCCTTCAGAGTCAGAATACTCCCTGTGATTTCCTTAAGCTCATCTTTCAGTATGCCATAAACAAAATCTTCAGTAAACAGTTTTACTTCAGCGTCGTCTTTTTCAGAAAGTTTATTATTCAAGGCATCGACCTTTGCCTTCAGCTGTAACTCAAACCGGTTTTCTTTCTTAAGCAGGAACAGTCGCAATATTTTCTCTTCCACCTGAGGAGATTCCCTAAGAACAAACTCTTTCAATGTGTCGCGTACAAATCCGTCAAGCTTTGTCTTAAAGTTTTCCGGCCAGCTGAGTGAAGCGATTTGTGATGCGAAACTTTCCAGGTAAGTAGCCAGTCCAAATTCTGCGGGCTGCTTTCCCGTAATTTCCTCAAATTTTTCCGCTGTTGCCTTAATAATCTCTTTAACCGAGGGTTCAGTTCCCACCTGCTCAAAGGGAAGGTTAAAATGCAGCAGCAGCTCCTCAATATATTTTCTTAAGATCCTGTTAATTCCTTCCAGCTTTGCCTTGTCGCCTGCCGGATCGCCCGATGCATTTAATGCGAGTATCTTAACCTTTGAATCAGAAAATAATATTCTTTCCATCTCAATTAAGATTTCTTTCATTATATTCTTTTCATCCGGATCATCAAGCACATAGCTGTTCGGCTGAAAATCAACTTTATTGTTGATGTATTTAATTATAGTGGCTTTGCCGAATCTTGAAACAACACTATTATAATCCAGGTTCTTCAGGAGTGGAATTGTCTTATATATCTGCGGCAGAAGGTTCTCATAAATCTTTGTAAATGCCCTGCTGCTTATAAAGCTCTTCAGATCCGTGCAGCTTCCTATATTCTCATAGAATTCAAATACAGAGTTCTTTGATCCCCTGATTGTGTTGATGGTGACACCCGAATCTTTAGGAAATGAATGGTAGAGCGTCATAATGTCGCTGATCGTAAGGCTGCTTTTGGGTGCCTTGTTCAGGTTTTTAATGACATTATAGTCTTCGAGCACCTTGTCTACAAAATCCATATCTGACGTTGTTTTGAATATTTTCTTCAGCACCTCATCAGTTGACTTCTCTTTATTTGCAGGATCTGATTTTTCATTGTAGAAAAGCTTCCAGTATTTTAAGACGATCCGGATCGAGTTCTCAATTTCTTTTACAAATATTTCATAACTCTGCTCACTGCCGTCCAGATAATCGCCCAGAGAGAATCTCAAGAAGCCCGTCTGATAAGGAATTACAGCAATGCCTCTTTGTGACGCCAGCTTCTTTGTGAATTTCTCAAGATCCTGGTATGAGAAGAAATCCTTCAGCAGTATGTTAAAAAGATAAGAGCCGTCGGATTCAAGCACTTCGCAGTAGCTTTCAGCATCCTCCTGATGTATGACATCATTTGCCGTATTCTTTATAAGCTCCAATCTCTTATTGCATTCCTGACGGAAAAGCTTATTGACCCTGAATTTATTTATTTCCTTTACTATATGATCCTGATAATACTTGTAG
>JBLMZM010000086.1:0-4114 GCA_050258815.1 Ignavibacteriales bacterium | reverse complement strand
GTAAGCTGATACTGAAGTGATGAGATATCATCCTGATTTAAGACCATGGTTGTAAAGTCAGCTCTTGTTGACACCTGAAGATTATACTTCTGCAGAGGTGAATATCCTCCTATGTACCAGTTTAGAACGGGTGATGCAGTGTAAACCGTCACTCCTCCCGCCGGATATGCAAGTACGGGCGTTATGGCCTGTGTCCCGTTATCCTTATTTACTGTAAATGTACCTGTACTGGAATATTCCGAATAACTTCCCTCTGAATTAAATGACCTTACTCTTGTGTAGTAGGTTACTCCTGCCGACAAGCATTGAACCTTATATGACAGGCCTTCTATGCCTGTTACATCCAGTATTGGATTTATGAAGTCATCTGTTAAAGAGAGCTGAAGGTGGTACTCCAAAGGAGGTGCCCACTGGTTAATATACCAGTTCAGTGTTGGAGAAGACTCATAGACTGTTGCTCCTCCTGTAGGATAAGCAAGGACCGGCTTTACGGGTTCAGTGCCCCCTTGAGAGTTTACCTTAAAGTTTCCAACCTCTGAATACTTACTATAATAACCATCCGGTGCCTTAAGTCTTACTCTGGAGTAATAGGTCTTTCCTCCTTTCAGGCCTGTTACCTCGAGCTGAAGGCCATCAATGTTGTCTTTCTCGAAGTATATCGACTTAAAATCCGGAGTTTCAGAGAGCTGCAGGTTATATTTTGCGCCCGGAAAATATTTATTTATATACCAGTTCAAGACCGGAGAATTTGTATATACCAGGATTCCTCCTGTAGGATATGCTAAGGTTGGAACAGGAAAATCCGGATTTACATTTAGTGTAAATATCCATGCCGCTCCCTGCTCATTATTATCCCAGGGTCCGCCAATAATGGCTGTATTCCCGTCTGAGGATATCGAGACTGATAATCCCTGATGGGAATTTCCTACAGCACCAGTTCCAAAGAGTTTATTCCCCAGCTGAGTCCATACACCATTTTGTCTTGCAAAGATCCATGATGCTCCCTGGAAGTTATTATCCTGAGTCCCGCCCACAATGGCTGTATTTCCATCTGAAGAAATTGAAACTGAACATCCCTGCTGGGAACATCCTACAACACCAGTTCCAACGAGTTTATCTCCCTGCTGAGACCATACGCCGTTCTGTCTTGTAAAGATCCATGATGCTCCCGTAATTGAATCGCCAATCCCACCCACAATAGCCGTATTCCCGTCTGATGATATGGAAACTGAAAATCCCTGCCAGGCATTTCCGACAGCACCTGTTCCAACGAGTTTATCTCCCTGCTGAGACCATACGCCGTTCTGTCTTTTATAGATCCAAACTGCTCCCTGATAGTTATTATCACCAATCCCACCCACAATAGCCGTATTCCCGTCTGATGATATTGAAACCGAATTCCCTTGCTCGGTATTTCCGACAGCACCAGTTCCAACGAGTTTATCTCCCTGCTGAGTCCATACACCATTTTGTCTTGTATAGATCCATGCTGCCCCCTGATAGAAATTATCACCAGCCCCACCCACAATGGCTGTATTTCCGTCTGAAGAAATTGAAACTGAACGTCCCTGCTGGGAATATCCTACAGCACCTGATCCAACGAGTTTTGGTCCCTGCTGAGACCATACACCGTTTTGTCTTGTATAGATCCATGCTGCCCCGTGATAGTAATTATCACCATACCCACCCACAATAGCCGTATTCCCGTCTGATGATATCGAGACTGAAAATCCCCGATAAACAGGAATTCCAGTGGCACCAGTTCCAACAAGTTTATCTCCCTGCTGAGACCATACGCCGTTTTGTCTTGTATAGATCCAAACTGCTCCATGGTAGTTATTATCGTCCCACCCGCCCACTATAGCTGTATTGCCGTCTGAAGAAATTGAGACTGAATATCCCTGCTCAGCATTTCCTGCAGCACCAGTTCCAACGAGTTTATTTCCCTGCTGGATAAATTGTGCATTTAGATTAATTGACAGGAGAATGATAATTATTGCGGACAAATACTTTTTCATAACTTATCCTAAAATTTAATGAAGTTAATTATGGGCGGAATGGCTGATTAATCAGAACTGCATCAGCTCCGTTATCCAACTGCATATATATAACTTTTAGTCAGGACTCGTTTTGAAAGAAAAAAGAAAAGGAATCGGTTAGGAAATTGTTCTGCTCTAGTAGCTGCCTTATTAAAAAAACAGGTTGAGCTATCATCGTATCCTTAGGTTAAATATCGGATAGCAAATGATTCGTGCAATAAACGTCAAAAAATGCGCCTTAAAATACATTTACGCCAGTATCATATATAGTCTATTTTTAGCGCATATGCAACATTTTATTTCAGGTAATACCAGAAAGGAAATATAAATTCAATATATGTTTATGTCCAAAACCATCAATTATGTCTCAGTTTGAAACAGATATTTTGATTTTAGGCTTTAATCTTTCAGGCGGCAGATTGTCCCTATAATCGCTCTTAAGCGTTCGCAAGTATATCTCATCCAGTTGCCAAAGGGATTCCGGAAAATTTTACGGAGTACCCTTACTGCAGATCAATATTAATCGGGGAACTCCGCTAGGCACCGGTCCTCATCAGGTTCGTAAAAAGCATTATGAGATAATAAGCAACTATAGAGGCCATCATAATTTTCAAAATGCAAGTCCTCACTGAATGCATGAGCCTTACCCAGTATTTCCACATAAGAGGCTGCATCCTTTAGATTTGTCAATTTTTTTTAATTTAAGCAGGTATTTATCCCTGTAAACAGTCGGGATAATTATTTTGTACTGCTCCCGGTTAACCAGTTCAGCATTCATCATCACTCCGGCAATTCTGCCGTTGCCGTCTTCAAGCGGATGAACCTCACTAACTAAAAACCTCATATATGCTGCCCTGGCAAATGGATTTGTCAGTGCTTTATAATATACAAATCCCCGCGTTAGAGTACCCCGCACGAGTTTATAATCCACCAAATGTGCATTCCCCGCCCTGTTATTTCTCTCCTTGAAATTGCCGGGATTCTTATCAACGACACACCCCGATTTTTCTTTGATAGATTATAATTACTTTCACCTAAAAACCGGTTAGAAATAATTGTCGTTAAACGGTAATTCTAAATATCGCTAATCAGTTTTAGGGTCTTTGGTAAATTCTTGGTAAAGTTTGCTACAAGAAGATTTTGAGAGTTACTTTAAAAACAAAAAAGCCTTGCAAATATTTAATTTACAAGGCTTTATAATGGCGGGGCCAATGAGGCTCGAACTCGCGACCTCTTCCGTGACAGGTTTTCAAGGTATTAATAAACCATAAGAACTGCATTTCTAAGTTGTTTTCAAAGAGACAGAAGTCCAAATGGGCTTCATTTTAGCTGGATTTGCTACCAGCTTGCTACACACAACTTTTATTCTTTGGACTTTCACCAGCAGGATTTATCATGCTTTGCTTAGCGCACCAATAAATTATACACCGACTCTTTTTCTTCAGTTAGTTTAAAATCGCTCAGGGTTTATTTTATTTAATTTCCTTTCTTTTTCAGTTAACACAATAGGTATTTTATTATTTTTTAATGCCTCTTGAAAGTGCTTATTCCTCCATACAATTTCTTTACGATTATAACTCTTACCTTTTGTGTCCTTAGTAACTGTATCAATAGACTTCTTTTCCCACCCGTTTTTTTCAGAAAGGAGTTGAGTATATAATTCATTTTCATATCCACTAATAAATATCATGCATTTTGCACTATTGGCAAGGTTCAATAGTTCCTCATGAAAATGCCTATCATTTGCATCATTGTTGTATCCGTTTACTCGCTCAACAAGATATGGTGGATCAATATAAATTAATGTTGCAGGTCGGTTCAAATATCGCCTTATTAGCTTTAGTGCATCCTTATTTTCTATGCGGACATCCTTTAGTCTTTCTACAACCAACCTTAATCGCTCTGGAAGGTTATTCCATCTACTAACACGTGCCTCAAGCCCATTTCTTAAATAAGAATCTGAATATGAAAACCCCCCTTTATCTTCTCCAAATACTCCATTAATTGCCATCATTGATTGAACTAAGAACCTTCTAGCCCTTTCTAAATTAGACAATCTATTTCTGTGAGTTCTT